>NZ_CACSIG010000086.1:0-78886 GCF_902705815.1 Alteromonas infernus | reverse complement strand
AAAACCCGCAACATGTGCGGGNTTTTCGTATTTGGCGGAGAGTGAGGGATGTGCTCGGGTACGTCCTGTACCCGACCCTTCGGGCGCCTGCGGCGGCACCAATCGTTCCCGACGATTGGTCGAACAACGGGGGCTCTCACCCTCACTCTACAGAAGTTTTATTTTACCCATAAAAAAACCCGCAGCATGTGCGGGTTTTTCGTATTTGGCGGAGAGTGAGGGATTCGAACCCCCGGTGGGTTTGACCCCACGTCTGATTTCAAGTCAGGTGCATTAAACCGGGCTCTGCCAACTCTCCTGAAGTGATGCTTATCTTAATGATTTTCATAAGGGTGTAAAGCACTAATTTCAATTAAATCAATCAACTGGTGAAATATTCGCCTTTTCACAAGCGTAATAATTTTTTAACGACACTAATGCCTTAAATCTACAAAAGATTTATTGAGCACATAAAAAAAACCGCAACATGTGCGGGTTTTCGTATTTGGCGGAGAGTGAGGGATGTGCTCGGGTACGTCCTGTACCCGACCCTTCGGGCGCCTGCGGCGGCACCAATCGTTCCCGACGATTGGTCGAACAACGGGTGCTCTCACCCTCACTCTACAGAAGTTTTATTTGACCCATATCGAGTAGGGTGAGGCTTGCGCCTCATCCCTCTCACAGAACCGTACGTACGGGCCTCGTATACGGCTCCTGCATACTTCATATCACTTGCTAAGTGACACAATGCTAATTTGCAATCTAGTATCGTGCGCCCTATGGACATCGTTCATTTTCTAACATTGTGGTAACTTTCATTGCAGGGTTTGGCTTCTAGCACTGAGGCAATCTACCAAATTTGACTACAATTACTTCCCATATACGGCCTGTCTCACCAGACATCACTATTCCTAGCGCACCGATTCGACTTGTCCCGCTGATCAGGCGGCTTGTGTATCAATGATAAAAAAAACTCACAACTCATCAGAGTCTTAAAGTCTGCTTCCCCCCTTCGCAATCCATTTAAGCTTTTGGCTAAAATGGATCCTATCAAACACAATGCTGATAGTCGGCTTGGTTTTACCCTCCACACCATTACTGGCTTTCATCGGCCTAGCCTTACTCACTACTACGGGTTCATCTGCCACCTCACACTCGCAACATTCTTGGATCACTCCTTGAACGATACGTCCAACCATTTGATTGGATCCAATGCCAGGCTTCCCCAGTTACTGCACTGGCTCCCTGTTAGAAATTCCACCCTCAAACACAAAACAGGTCTGACTGAGTATATCGGGCTTCGCGCTATTTTGCACGCTTACCCACCTGCCTTGCCGAATCAGGTTCACTTTCGTTGTGTACCTCTAACTTCCTATGGCTTCCTTCAGACCCTATCGTTGGCCAACAGCGCCCTTGCCATTCGGATTATCTTCCCCTCAGTCAGGGTGATTCAGGTTTCTTTCAACCTGACGGGTTTGCCAGCTTCGCTGGGCAAACAAAAAAACCCGCAACATGTGCGGGTTTTCGTATTTGGCGGAGAGTGAGGGATTCGAACCCCCGGTGGGTTTGACCCCACGTCTGATTTCAAGTCAGGTGCATTAAACCGGGCTCTGCCAACTCTCCTGAAGTGCTGCGTATCTTAATGATTTAGCCGAAGGTGTAAAGCACTTATTTTCGTATTACCGTTCAACCGAACAATTGATAAGCAATGTGTTTAAAATTTAATTCACTGTCGTCAATTTTTCGCCAGAGTAATGCCATATGCCTTACCCTTTCCACAAAAACATACTCGCTGGCTTGGTTAACAATGTAAGTGAAAATGCGTTATCTACCGCTTTGTTATTTGCGCCATAACAAACATGTAGTGGCAATAAATGCTCTTCTTTGGGGTGAGCATACTGTGCCTCAGGCCCGGTAAACCATTCAACAAGCCTAGATTTACGTTCAACTTCACTATATGCGCTGGAGCGCATCGTGGTCTGTAACCAATTGTTGAAACGCGTAGCCTTATGCAATGCCTCTTCAGAGCTATCGAAAAAGCCGTGCATATTGTGAAACGACGAACCAGAACCCAATATCAGAACATGTTCGAAAGCGCCGATGTTATCAATAATCTCTTTTAGCGCTTTGCCTAAAGAAATGTGAAATTGCGCATCGCGCCTTTTGTTTGAGCCAGTAACTAAAGAAACTTGTACGCAAGGAATATCGGCCGCGGGGTACATTATACTAAGTGGAATGAACATGCCGTGGTCAAATCCGCGTGTCCGCTCGGCTTTCGCGGTTATTCCCCTTGTGTTCAAACCGTTAACTATATTATTTGCAAATTCAGCATTACCTTTTGCCGGATATTTAAGTGAATAAGCCTGCTCCGGAAAGCCATAATAATCGTAAATTAAATCTGGTTTGGGGCCGGCAGTTACTTTAACCACAGCTTCTTCCCAATGTGCACTTATAACAATGATCACATCGGGTTTTGCTATCTCCTGAGGTAACGTTATAAGGGTCTCAATCATTTCCGTGTGATAGCGAGTTTGCATTTCCCCCTCTTGCGATTGTATCTCTAGAAGTGGAAGTGGGCCTCCACCATGAGAGATATACGCCGTTGAAATTCGGGTAGGCCCAGTCATTATTGTGGTCCTTATGCTTTAGAAAAATACGTTTTACTAATTAATGAGTCGACAGAGAATTTTCCGCCCCCTTGAACGACTAGTGTAACGGTTACGGCAAGTAGTGAAAGCGCAAACTCATAGCCATTGTTGCTCATAAACAAACCGTTTGAAGCGTGCACGCTGAAAATAGCCACTACCATAGTAAAAGCACTGACTAATGCAGCAGGTCGTGTGAGAAAACCAATTAGAAGCGCTAATCCCCCGAAGAACTCTGCGCTACCCGCTAAAAGCGCCATTAAAAAGCCCGGTGCTAACCCAATACTCTCCATCCACTGCCCTGTTCCTTCCAGGCCGTAACCCCCAAACCATGCAAATAGTTTCTGTGCACCGTGCGCCGCTAAAATAATGCCCACAGGCACCCGCAATACAAGGCTTGCCACACTATTGGTTGATGTAAAAATGGTTTTTAACAGCGTATTGTTCATTGTCGTTTCCTCTCTTGTGTTTACGTTAATGATGTTGGAGCACCTCAGTTTCAAAACAGACGTGATTAGTGCTAAACACGCCAACTTCAACTGCGCTTACCGTTACCGCATAGAATAGTTACCAACAGTCGTTGAATAAAGAATGGAAATATTGAATTATTACCAATACTGCATTGGAAATAGAGAAGAAAAATGGATAGATTGACCCTGTTAAAAACGTTTGTGGTAGTCGCAAATGAAGGCAGCTTTACTAAAGCCGCGGTACGCTTAGATACATCGAACCAGCTTGTAAGCAAATATGTTGCACAGCTTGAAAAGCACTTAGATACTAGGCTGTTTAATAGAACAACCCGAAAAATTCATCTTACAGAGGCGGGGCGTCAGTGTTTGCAACACGCAAACCATATTCTTGAAAGCATTAATGATATGGAAAGCCAGCTAGGCCTTTTTAATGCGCAGGCCAAAGGTACTTTACATGTCAGTGCGCCCGTATCCTTTTCTACTTTACATTTAGCAGGGGCAATAGGGGCTTTTCAACACGCTCACCCACATGTATCGATTAACTTGCAGCTTAACGACCGCAAGATTGATGTGATTGACGAAGGGTTTGACGTTGCAATACGCGCCGGTCATCTTGCCAGCTCTAGCTTAGTGGCTAAAAAGATCACCACTATTAATTTAGCGCTATGCGTGTCACCCGCATACCTTAAAAAGTATGGTCGTCCCTTACACCCAAGCGACTTAAAGCCCGAGCACTATTTAGAATACTCGTATGTAAATTATGACAATAATCAGTCAGAACTTATTGCTGCGTTAAAAGCTAACGCCCAAAAGTCGCCTCCAAAGCTCACCGCAAATAATGGAGAGGTGCTGACAAATGTGGCTAAGCAAGGTGAAGGCTATGTGCTTCAACCTACCTTTATAGTTGGCGAAGCGTTTAAAAAAAGGAGAGCTAGTTTCTATACTTGACGAGTATATTCCTCAGTCTATCGCTCTGTATGCGGTATACCCACACCGAAAATTAATATCAAATAAGCTGCGGGTTTTTATCGACTTTCTTTGCAACTACTTTGAAGACACTCCTTTTTGGGATAGGTAAGCGCGGCGTATATCAACGCCACGCTCCACAGATTTTTAATAGAACGTCTTAAAGCCTAAACGTCTCCATAATGGCAGGTACCCCCGGGAACATACCAATAAGCGCCATAACGGTGCACAACACCAAGAAAGTGATACCTGGAATAATCCAGCGCCCCGCTTTTCCAAGATCACCGGCCCTATCTTTACAACCGACCAAACCTAAGTTATCTAACAACATAGTGAATGACCACCCAAATACTGGGTTTACCAATACCGAAGAGATAACCACTAAAGCGGCTGACTGGGTTGTTTTACCCTCGCGGGTCATCTGCATGCCTGCCTCCATTAATGGCAAAAACACACCCACAATTAATGCAACGCACAATACCGGTGGCCAAACAGCCAAGTCCATAGGGTAGCCCCAAAGTGCCGCAACAACACACAACAGCCCGGTAACTAATGCGCCACCAGGAATGGGTCTACGTGCGATGGATGCTGGAATAATATAGGTCCCCCACGACGATGAAATATTCCCCCCGCCAAGTAAGCTACCGACGGCCTGACGGCTAGACGCCGCGATCATGGTGTCATCGATGTTCATATGTGCTCGTTCACTTTTCTTAGGGTAGCTAAGCTTTTGGAAAACTTGATGCCCTAAAAAGTCTGGCGACCACATAGATACTGCCAACACCGCAAATGGAAGGACGGCGATAAAGTGAGACCAATCCGGCAGCCCCAGTTGCCATCCCGTATTTTCGCCCCACCAATATGCAGGGTTTAAATTTGGCATGCCAGGCGATGTACTAAACTCGAAGGGTGCACCAAAAGAAAACGCAATCACCGCTGCCATCACTGCACCTAAAGGAATTGCCAGCCAACGCTTTTGAATGTGCTCTAACCATGCATACATTAAAATTGTTGCGATAATTACCACAAAAGCCAAATACGCCATATCGAAGCTTTCAGCCCAGGCGAAGAGTTTTTTCACCTGCCCCGTTATGCCGATGAAGCCTAAATACAGTAATAACCCACCACATACACCGTTACTCGTGAGCTTGGCCAGAATACTACCGCCTTTTGTAATACCAAGAATAAATCCGAACAGACCGATGAGGAGCCCCAGCGCCATAGGGTGACCGCCTGAAGCGACGATGAGCGGTACTAGGGGTAAAAGCGGCCCGTGTGTGCCAGCCAGATTAGCCGAAGGGTTGAGAAAGCCAGAAATAAGCACCACAAATAAAACCGCAGCGATAAGAAGCTCAAAGCGCACATTTTCAATAACAAATTCTGGTGATAACCCCAGAGGCGCAGCAAACGCGCCTACTACAGCGGCCACCATAACAATTTTACCTATAGTGGCTGCCATGCCGGGAACAAAATCTTCCCACTCAACGCGATAGTCTTTACCCGGCAAATTTAAACGCCAACGTTTTGGGGAAATGATCTGTAATTCGTGATTTAAATAGTCTTCTCGAGACGAGAATTCACTGCTTGATTTGTGAAGTTTTTGATAAGAGGAACTTTCTTGTGACACATAACACCTTTAGATTGCGCGAAGAAAACGCAAGCCTAAACATGTGAATGGAATGTAACAATGCGACTGTGGTCTTATACGAAAGTCTAAATTTACAAAGAGGCATAAAAAAACCCGCAACAATGTGCGGGCTTTTCGTATTTGGCGGAGAGTGAGGGATTCGAACCCCCGGTGGGTTTGACCCCACGTCTGATTTCAAGTCAGGTGCATTAAACCGGGCTCTGCCAACTCTCCTGAAGTGCTGCGTATCTTAATGATATTTTAATGACTGTAAAGCGAAAAATGAAAAAAATTGTTTAAGTGCTGAGATTTCAATCAAATAGCGTGTTTCGCCCGTATAAAAGATGTTTTTGTATTCACCTGACACCATTTTCATCTGAAACTACTTGAAAATGGGAACTAAAACCCATACAACATACACTAAATAATTGTGTACCATTTTGGTCATATCATAAGTCCTGTTGGAGGAAACAATGGATCAACGTTCGATGTATTCAAGTGCATCTCAACCATCGGTATTGCAGACGAACAAGGTTCTACGCAACACCTATATGCTGCTTGCGATGACACTAGCGTTTAGTGCGGTTTGTGCTGGTATAGCAATGGCAGTAGGCATTTCTCCTATGATGTCTCTTGTTATGACTATCGGCGCTTTTATTACCCTATTTGTAGTTCAGAAAAAGGCTGATTCAGCGTCTGGCATCTACTGGGTGTTTGCATTCACCGGTTTGATGGGGGCGTCACTTGGTTACACCTTGCAATATTACCTTGCATTTGGTGGCCCAGGCTTAATTATGGAAGCACTAGGTGCAACAGCCCTTGTGTTCTTCGCCCTATCTGGCTACGCCCTAACCACTAAGAAAGACTTCTCGTTTATGGGCGGCTTCTTGGTTGTAGGTTTAGTTGTAGTGCTTGTTGCGGCAATTGCGAACATCTTCTTCGCGGTTCCAGCGGTAAGCTTAGCAATTAGTGCAGCGATTGTGTTTATAATGTCAGGTTTCATCTTGTTTGATACAAGCCGTATCATTCACGGTGGTGAAACAAACTACATTCGCGCTACAGTTTCGCTATACTTAAACATATACAACTTATTCACCTCTATTCTTCACCTTCTAGGTGCGTTTGGCGGCGACGATTAATTAGGCGTTTAAGGTTTGAGAACAAACACCCCTTAACTGGGGTGTTTTTATTTATATGGCAGAATATTCAATACTTATTACTTCATCACCGTTTGAAGGCGACACGGCTCTGAGCGCCCTCGCCTTCATACAAGGCGTGATAGATAACGGCGACGTAGTTAACAACGTCTTCTTTTACAGCGAAGGTGTACACCATTGTAACAGTTTGATGTTGAAAACCGGGGATGAACTGTTTGCTTATGACGGCTGGAAGGCCCTTGCTGCCGATCATAACGTAAAGTTGATGGTGTGCATCACAGCCGCCGTCAAGCGCGGTATTGTCAGTGAAATGGAAGCAAAAGAAAACGGCATGGCACACGCCAATTTAACTGCCCCCTTTGAGCAAGCTGGCTTAGGCGAATTTTTTACTGCCCTTCACGAGTGCAATAGGCTGGTGCAATTCTGATGGCAAAGTTACTTATTAGGTTTACACAAAGCCCATTTTCCAATGCGAAAAGCCAAGACGGGTTAGATTTTGCGTTAGCTGCAACAAACTATGGGCACGAGGTAAAAGTGCTCTTTGAAAATCAAGGTGTACTGCAGCTGGTTAAGGCCACGTCTACAAAAGGGCTGAAAAATCACACCAAACGTTTAGCCAGTATGCCATTTTTCGATATCGAAGAATGCTTTGTGTGTAAAGCGAGTGCAGATACCTACGACATAGACCAGGTTCTTGCTAATACAAGTTTAATTGACGAGCTAGATTGTGAGTGGATAACCTCAGAAGAAAAAGTTGCGCTTATACAAAGCGTTGACCATGTGGTGACATTCTAATGCTGATTACTATTACAACGCCAAATTTGAGCAGCGCTGATGAACAGCTGCTAATAGCAACCTTAAAGCAAGCCCCTTATGCTTGTGTTGTATTCGTTGGTGATGGTGTTTACGCCCCAGCGTTAAACACTGCGTTTTTTGAACAACTCGCCAATACGGTAAAAGACACGGTAACAGATACGGTTAAAGGCGCGGTAAAAATCAAATCAACACCTAACCTGTCGTTTGTGAGTACAGATGCGGCTACTAGGGGCGCAAATCTGCCTGAATTTATTAATCCAATTTCCTACAAGGAACTCGCTGCCATATCAGCAAAAAATAAGCACTGGATACCCCTTTTATGACACAAGAAACCTATAGCTTTAATTATAAAGGGAACGAGATCCCTACAGACAAAGCCGGGTATTTACTCGACTATACCCTTTGGGAAGAAGGTATGGTTGACTTACTGGCGCAAGAAGAGAACATTGAACTAACCGAAGCCCACTGGGAAGTGGTGCGTTTCGTGCGCGCATTTTATGAAGAATACGAAACCAGCCCAGCGATTCGGGCTTTGGTGAAAGCCATGGCGAATAAATTTGGACCAGAAAAAGGCAATAGCCGCTACCTGCAGCGACTTTTTAAAAAAGGCCCGGCTAAGCAAGCCACCAAACTGGCTGGGTTACCTAAACCTGCGAAATGCTTGTAAAGGCGATTACGCATTATATTTAAAGCGCTAGCGCCCCTCTGCTGGCGTTTTTTCTTTCACACATTCCATAAAATTACTTTCTCCTCTCATCACAGTATCGATTGTTGCATATCAACATGGGTTAAACCCACCTACTAGCCTTCTACTAAAGGTACTCGTTAAATTGCTGCTCGGGTTGAAACCTGATTCAAGGTAGCTATTAGAAGTGCCACCCTATTGTCAATTGTTTTAGCCTTGGTGTTGAAATTGCAACTACCTTCTTACATTAGCGTTTTATCTTGGGTTTTAGGCACATTTTTCATACTTGCCTTTTGCCGAACACCATAAACGTGAATGTTTTACATAAATGGACATAGGAGGCTGTATGACAGTTCAGAAACACTACGTAATTGTGGCCAACCACGACAACGCCACAGCTTACACCTATACCAACCACGGAAGCGCACTTGTTGAAGTAAAGAAATGGCACAATGAGTTTAGCGGAGCAAGCGATCAAGATATTTATACGGATAAACCCGGTAGGCAATCGGCTCCCGCTTCGCAAGTGCCAGGTGTCGATAGCATGAATCGAAAAGATGCCGCTGAACTTGAAGATGAGCGATTTGCCAGTGACATTGCTGACTGGCTAGATGGCGAGCGTAAACGAGGTGCGCTAGGCTCTATAGATATTATTAGTGGGCCAGGATTTCTAGGGAAACTAAGAAACGGAATGTCATCTCAATGTTCAGAAGTCGTCGACAAAGAAGTGAAAAAGAATGTTTTAGGTGCGGATGAGGAAACCTTGCTTTCCTACCTTAAATAAAACGTTCTTTGGTACAACTATGATTACAGGCGGCGGTCGTTAATGCCGCCTTAATTTTATTCGCTTGTCAGTTAAGTTAGAGGTTTTCGTCAGCCTTTAACATATTAGCTTCACCGATTGCCTCAGCACTTTTAAACGTCTTTACGCGCGTGACTTTAAGGTCGGTATAAATACGAGGGTTATTCAAAATATACTCTACCTCATTATTTAATGAGCCTTGTGTGTCAGCGGTTAGCCACGCATTAATAGCGTGACTATCATGAGGAAGAAAGCAAGGGATGGATTTCTCGTGATATTGGCTAAAGCCATCTATGGGTGGGCGTGTCACTACCGCACAGGAAAACAGCCCATTGCTAAATCGCCGGTACACCGCGCCAATAAGCAATGCTCCGCTAGTGGGCTTCATTAAATAATGCGCTTTTCCTTTTCCAAGTGGGTTTGACTCCCCTACCGCTGTTGCCACTACTACTGCTCGTCGCTCTCGAATAAACTTTCCCCAATAAGGGCTATCTAAGTTACGGGCATTAAATGTTGTCCTATTGCCAATCTCTAACGTGTCGCCAACGGGCTTAGCATCAAACCACCATGTAGCATCTATGGTGCTATCACCAGACACAATTAAATTAGTGATTTGTCGTTCAGGCGCTTTTCCAAATGCAGGATAAAAGTTAATGACATTGCTTGTAGAAGATTCGTTGGCAAAAAGCGGAATGGTTTGTGTAAGCCCGACTTCTTCAAGTAGCGCAATAACGTCAGGTAAATCAGTAATACGTTGTATAAATCCGCACATGAGTCACTTCCCAATCGCGCGCGCAGTTAAGAAATTCCGGTATGTGAAAATACCGGATCTCAAAATAACGTTTGCAGAGATGGTCTGTCGATGAAAACCGGTTTACTCGGTAGCCTTAATCACTTCTTGGCCAGCCATGTAAGGCACTAGGGCCTTCGGAATGGTAATGCTTCCGTCTGCCTGTTGGTTATTCTCTAAAATAGCAACAAGTGTACGCCCTACTGCCAAACCAGAACCGTTCAGTGTGTGTAGCAGTTCAGGTTTATTGGTTTCAGGGTTGCGGAACCTTGCCTGCATACGTCGCGCTTGGAAATCCAGCATGTTTGAGCATGAAGAGATTTCGCGGTAAGTATTCTGTGCAGGTAGCCATACTTCAAGATCATAGGTTTTACATGCACCAAAGCCCATGTCACCCGTACATAGCAACACTTTGCGGTAAGGTAGCTCTAGCTTTTGCAGAATAACTTCCGCATGGCCAGTAAGCGCTTCTAGCGCGTCGAAGCTATCTTCTGGCTTAACTAGCTGTACTAGTTCTACCTTGTCGAATTGATGCTGACGAATTAGACCACGGGTGTCACGACCGTATGAACCCGCTTCTGAGCGGAAGCACGGTGTGTGTGCCGTCATTTTCACAGGCAGCGTTTTAGCATCTAAAATTTCATCACGGGCGATGTTTGTTAGCGGTACTTCCGCCGTTGGAATTAGACTTAGCCCCTGCCCCTCTTCCGTTGCTGGCTTAGTGTGGAATAGATCCTCACCAAACTTAGGCAACTGACCTGTACCGTATAGGCTGTCGGCATTGACAAGATAAGGCACGTACATTTCCTGATAGCCATGCTCTTGAGTATGGGTATCTAGCATGAACTGAGCAAGCGCACGGTTTAAACGAGCAATGTCGCCACGCATTACCACAAAGCGGCTGCCTGTTAGCTTACTCGCGGTCGCGAAATCTAGGCCGTTGTTTAAGCCTTCAGCAACGTCTACGTGATCTTTTACTTCAAAATCAAACGTACGCGGCTCACCCCAACGGGAAATTTCAACGTTGTCGTCTTCGTCTTTCCCTTCTGGTACCGACTCATGCGGCAAATTAGGAATGCCTTGCGTAAGGGTATTAATTTCTTCTAACAGTTCGCTAAGCTCTGCTTTAGCGGCATCAAGCTCGTCGCCAAGTTTACCCACTTCAGCTAAAAGCGGCGCAATATCTTCACCCTGCGCTTTTGCCTTACCAATGGATTTACTTCGTACATTACGCTCGTTTTGCAGATCCTGTGTTCTGGACTGAAGTGTTTTTCTTTTTTCTTCAAGCGAACTGAAAGCTGCTACGTCGAGGTTAAAACCACGGGCAGCTAATCGCTTAGCTGTTTGTTCTATATCGCTTCGCAAACACTTTGGATCTAACATGTGTTTCTAATTATCCTTTCATTAATTCAATGGCCAGCCACCCAGCTAGCAAGCAGGCGCCAACGTTAAGAAATACATTCGCTGCCGCTTTAAGCCACAGCTCGTTTTCTAATAAAGTTAAGGTTTCAACGGAAAATGTTGAGAATGTGGTAAAGGCCCCTAAAAGCCCAACGCCGATAAGTGCACGGTATGGAGAGTCGCTCAAGTCATAGCGTTCAATAACACCGTAAAGTAACGCAAGTGCAAACGACCCCACCACATTCACCGTTAGTGTACCAAACGGCATGTGTTTTCCAAATAAGGAATCAACACTTGTAGTAACAAAATAACGTAAACATGCGCCGGTCGCCCCGCCAGCGGCAATAAAACAGTACAAAGCTAACCCTTGAGGCACGAATAACTCCCTAGCGCATTTTTTTTAAATGTTGAAGTGACCCTTTTTGACTAATACACGTTTTAGCGATAAGTCACTGTACAGGTTTGCACTTTACCTTTTATTGTGACTTCTCGCATTAAGTGTGTCGAGAAATTCTCGTTTAGCTTTAAGGGCTTTTTCTAATCCGCGATCATTGGGGTTATAAAGCCGCGTTCCTTCAAGACTTTCCGGAAAGTAAGACTCTCCCGCCGCAAACGCATTGGGTTCATTGTGCGCATAACGATAGCCATCACCGTGGCCTAACTCTTTCATAAGTGACGTGGGCGCATTACGTAAATGCATGGGAACTGGGGCATCGGAGGTTTTGCGCGCTAGTGCTTTGGCTTCATTAAACGCCATATACACTGCATTACTTTTTGCTGCCAATGCACAATATACTGCTGCTTGTGCGATAGCACGCTCACCCTCTGCGGGCCCCACGCGGTGAAATGTATCCCACGCGTTTATACAAAGCTGCATGGCCCTTGGGTCTGCGTTTCCAATATCTTCTGAGGCAATGGCAAGTAGACGTCTTCCGACGTAAAGCGCATCACCGCCGCCGTCTAATATTCTCGCGTACCAATACAAAGCTGCATCTGGGTCTGAGCCTCTTACCGACTTATGGAAAGCGGAGATTAAATCGTAAAAGGTATCGCCTTTATTGTCGTAACTGGCAACTTTCTCGCCTACCGCATGCTCGATATCGCTAACGGTAATTTCGTTAGCACTTGTGAAGTCAGCGGCCAGTTCTAAATAAGTAAGAAGGCGCCGGGCATCACCACCGCTTAAATCTATAAGGGCGTTTCTTGCTATATCATCAATACCAAGGGCTCTGTCGCCAAGACCTTTTTCGGTATCACTTAATGCTCTATCGACTAATTCAGAAAGCGCGTGTTGTTCAAGTGTTTGTAGCACATAAACACGTACTCGAGATAAAAGCGCTTTATTTAATTCGAACGACGGATTTTCTGTGGTTGCGCCAATAAAGGTGACCACCCCAGACTCTACAAAGGGAAGAAAGGCATCTTGTTGGCTTTTATTAAACCTGTGAACTTCGTCTACAAATAAAAGGGTTCGCTGGTTATACCTTGCGTTGTCTTCAGCCTTATCCATGGCGGCTCTGATATCTTTTACGCCAGACGTAACGGCGGAAATGCGCAAGACAGAGGCATTGGTGTACTGAGCTATGAGTTCTGCAAGGGTGGTTTTTCCAGTGCCGGGCGGCCCCCACAAAATCATTGAATGACAGTGGCCCGCTTCGAGCATTTTGCGAAGGGGTTTACCCTTGCCTAGCAAATGGTCTTGCCCGCTGTACTGCTCTATGGTGATAGGGCGCATACGCGCCGCTAACGGCGCAAATCCTTGATTAACGCTGGTCATCAACTATGTAGCTATCTGGAATTTCAACAGAAAAAGTATCAGCGGCAACAGGAAAGCGAGTTTCAATATTATTAAACACTAAGGTGCTGATTTGCTGTTGCGCGTCTAGCATATTAAGCGAAGCGAGCTCATTATCTTGATTGAAGGTTAAAGTAAGCGTGACAATTTGACCGCCTTCCTCTTTAGGCGTTATCTGATAACTGTGTAATACCCCTTTACTACCCGCACCTTCAGATAGCGATGCGCTTTTTAATTCGCTAATCGAAAATTTAGCCCACGTTGCTTCATCGGTCGCGGTTAGCAAAACAATGGGGTTATCTTTAACAGCATTGTCTTGTGAAAGCACGGTGACCTGTTCAACAAAGGTGTCTACATTCCAAACCGCTTCACCATCGGCAACTAATAAAGTTTCATCAGGGAATGTTGTTTCCCAACGCAGTTTATTCGGGCGCGTCATTGTTAGCGTGCCTTGCGCCTCGTGCACTACGTTTTGCTGGGCATCGACTACGGTTTGCTCGAAGCCTGCGCGAAATTGTTTCATTTTACCAAGTAAAGCCTGTAGCGATGCTCTGGCCGAACTTTTTAACTCAAGGTTAATGCTTGGGCTTTGCGCGCTTTGTGAAGCGCTTGCCATCTGAGTAGTGGTGCTCGACGCTGTGTTTTGCGCAACGGCACTTTTAACACTAAGCCCAATACTAAGCGTTGTTAGCGCACCTACTAAATAAACCGAAACTGCTTTATTCATTTATTCAATCCGTTTGTTAATCTTTGTGGGGAGGCGGTGCGAGTACCTCGCGATTACCGTTGTGCCCCTGTGCACTTACGACCCCACTCATTTCCATTTGTTCAACTAATCGCGCAGCGCGGTTGTAACCAATTCTAAATTTACGCTGTACGCTAGACACGCTTGCACGGCGCGTTTCGGTTACAAATGCGACAGCCTCGTCGTAGAAAGCATCAAACTCTTGGTCTTCGCCTTCTGGCTGCTCACCCGGCAGAAGTACTTCGGCAGATGCCTCGCCATTTAGAATTTCTTCGATATACTCTGGCTCGCCCCGCTTTTGCCAATCGGCAACCACAGCGTGTACTTCGTGGTCATCCACAAACGCACCGTGAACTCGCGTTGGTACTGGGCTTCCCGGTGGCAAATATAGCATGTCACCCATACCTAACAAGGTTTCAGCACCTTGTTGGTCTAATATGGTTCGAGAGTCGATTTTACTTGAAACCTGGAAGGCACAACGAGTTGGAATGTTTGCTTTAATCAGGCCGGTGATAACATCAACAGAAGGACGCTGTGTAGCTAAAATAAGGTGAATACCGGCCGCTCGGGCTTTCTGTGCAATACGCGCAATCAGTTCTTCTACCTTTTTACCCACAATCATCATCATGTCGGCAAATTCATCGACCACCACAACAATCGCCGGAAGCTTGGCTAAATCAGGCGCTTCTGCGTCCATACTTTCTTCATTCTTCCAAAGCGGATCTTTTATGGGCGTGCCGTTAGCAATCGCCTCTTCAACTTTGGCGTTGTAACCTTTCAGGTTACGCACACCAAGTGCGCTCATCAAGCGATAGCGGCGTTCCATCTCCCCTACACACCATCGCAGCGCATTTGCCGCTTCTTTCATGTCGGTAACTACTTCGGCAAGCAAATGAGGGATACCTTCGTAAACAGAAAGCTCGAGCATTTTCGGGTCTATCATGATCATACGAACATCTTCAGGCGTGCTCTTATACAGTAGGCTTAAGATCATAACATTGACCCCAACCGACTTACCTGAACCTGTGGTTCCCGCAACTAATAAGTGGGGCATCTTAGCTAAATCAACCACCACAGGCTTACCTGAGATATCAGAACCTAACACCATCGTCAGCGGCGACTTATTCGCTTGGAACGTATCACAGCTTATGACTTCACTTAAGCGGACCATTTCCCGCTTTTTGTTTGGCAGCTCTAAACCAATCACCGATTTACCAGGAATAACTTCTACCACACGCACAGAAATGGCTGACATTGCTCGGGCCAAATCTTTCGAAAGCCCGGTAATCTTGCTTACTTTTACCCCAGGCGCTAAATCTAATTCGAAGCGGGTAATAACCGGGCCGGGGTAAACGCCCACCACCGTTGCCTCAATGTTGAAGTCAGCAAGCTTTTCTTCAACAAGGCGTGAAATACCCTCTATTTCCTCTGGCGTAAGGGGGTTTTCATGCTTATCAGCGCGTTCGAGTAAGTCGAAGGAAGGCATAGGTGGAAGCGTGGGATCAACGTGACTACCTTTTGCTTTTACAGGCTTTGCCCCTAGAGCCGCCGGTGCAAATTCATTAGCATTCTGGCTTGGTACAGGTGTCGACGGTACTTGCTGAGGCTCATTTGTATCAGCTGCAGCCGTAACATTATCTGAAGACGCTGCAGGCTTGCTACCTGTTTCATAAGGCAAGTCTTCGTCGAACTCTTCTAATTCATCGAAGTTAATACGTGGGCTCTGCTGTACACCTTGTTGAGCGTCAGCACTATCAGTGCTTTCAGGCTCTTGCTCGGGCTCTGGGGTAGACTTACCGAAACCTACTTTATCTTTTAGGCTACCAGATACAGCGTCGCGCATACCAGATAGTGAAAATGCAGACTTTTTACTTTCTGGCTGTTCCTCTTCCTTTGCTTGTTCCTGTGTTGGCTTATTCGACGTGCTGTCTGAACCGTCACTATTAACGGGCGTATCGTAGGTATAAAAAGGCGGTTCGTCTTCAACGGTATCAATGCCGAACGTTGGCTCGTTTCGCACCGGGGCGTTTTCTTTGACCGGCGAAGATTTACCCTCGTTGGAGGCTAAGGGTTCAGCACGCATACTGGTTATATCCAGTTCCGCACTATCACTTCGCTCGTTTTGACTTGCTGATTTGTTCGAAAGCGCTAAGCGCGGCATTTCCAGAGCAAGTAAATTTTGCGGTGCGGCAAGGGTTTTACGACCCAGCCACAATGTACCTTCACCTAATCTATCGATTATAGTGAGCCAGCTTATACCCGTTAGTAGTGTAAAGCCGGTACAGAAAAAGCATAGTAGCAATAATATGGTACCTGCCGTATTAAAATACGGGACTAAAGCTGAGCTGATAACGTCGCCGACAAAGCCCCCGGCAGAAAAATTGTATATATCATCGAAGTTAATACTTGCGATACCAGTTGCACCTAGGGCCATCAATAAACCGCCGATAATACGAAGGCCAATGGTAAGATAGTCGAATTCGTCGAGCTCTTTGATATGTTGGAACAAGAACCAACCTAGAAAAGCTGAACCAAAAGGTAGCAAATACGCAAGAAAACCAAATGAAAAGAGTAGCAAGTCGGCTACCCACGCCCCGGTTGCACCAACCCAGTTGTGAACGTCTAATTGTAATCCCGCTTGACTCCAACCTGGGTCGCCCGGATGAAAAGATGCTAGTGCCAGCAATAAGAAGAAGGCGAAAACACAGGCGATAATCATGCCTGCTTCCCACACTCGCTGAACCCCTGTTAATCGCGCCATAACCCTAAAAAACCTTCAATTTCTATCGCATTTACTTTTAAAAGCAATTGCGCTAAACGCAGCAAAGAGCTTAGCGAACCCCTTGCTATCCCTACATAGTTATTATTTATCTACTTTTGGTAAGTGACTGAGTACACAGTTAAATATGTTTCCTTGCCCCCTACCCTTTCACTTGTGCTAATCACTTTTCCGTTGATTAAACACAAACACTGTATTTTTGCACAGCCTACCACAAAACCACATGATTGAGCCATGCTTTCATTACTTCAAATTAATGCGTAAAGACGACGTACTTTTCACTTCTTCCATAACCACATACGTACGCGACTCACTTACCCCCGGTAAGCGCAATAACGTATCGCCCAACAATTTTCGATAGCTCCCCATATCAGCAACGCGCGCTTTTAGTAGAAAATCGAAGTCACCCGATACCAAATGACACTCTTGTATATCGTCGTGTTGTTTCACCGCAGCAGAAAATTCTGCAAAGATATCGACTGAGGTTTTCGTCAATGTTATCTCTACAAATACCAGCATGGCAGCACCTAGCATTTCAGGATTAACCACCGCGTGATAGCCTTTAATGTAGCCTTGTGCCTCTAATCGCTTCACTCTTTCAAGACAAGGGCTTGGGCTTAAACCTACTTCTTTAGCCAGTTCTACGTTAGAAATACGACCGTTTTTTTGCAGCTGCACTAAGATATTCCTGTCTATTCGGTCAAGGTGTTTAGGGGTCTTTACCAACATATTATGTTTCTTAATATTGCAATTTTACCAAATTATATTTCAAGCGCGCTCAATTTTCAGCAGATAGTTCGTTTTTTTATGCCGTATACTCAGCGTAATTATTTATAGGTCTAGGCGACCTTCAATCGCTAAAACTAAGTTCAACCAGAGCCACTTAGAAGCTCATTATATAACTGAGGACTATACATGTTAGTTGGTGTACCAAAAGAGATTAAAAACCACGAATATCGTGTTGGCCTAACGCCAGCAGCTGTAAAAGAGTTCGTTAGCCACGGTCATAGCGTTTTGGTAGAAACCAACGCCGGTGATGCCATTGGTTTCACTGATGAAATGTATGTAGAAGCAGGCGCTGCGATTGCACCTACTGCTGAGCAAGTGTTTGCTGAAGCGGAAATGATTGTAAAAGTGAAAGAGCCACAGCCTAATGAATGTAAGATGCTTCGAAAAGGCCAAACGCTTTACACGTACCTTCACCTTGCGCCAGACCCAACGCAAACCCAACTTCTTGTTGAATCAGGAGCGACCTGTATTGCTTATGAAACTGTGACTGACGATCGCAATGGTCTGCCGTTACTTGCGCCTATGAGTGAAGTTGCTGGCCGTATGTCAGTACAAGCGGGCGCGCATTACTTAGAAAAAGCGCACGGCGGAAGCGGTACGCTACTTGGTGGCGTACCAGGTGTTGCACCAGGTAAAGTATTGGTAATTGGTGGCGGTGTTGTAGGTACAAACGCGGCTAAGATGGCGCTAGGCCTTGGTGCAGACGTCACTATTTTGGACCGTTCACTTCCTCGCCTACGTCAACTCGACGATATCTTTAACGGCCAAGTTAAAACGGTTTACTCAACGGTTGATGCTATCGAGCACTACTCTTCAAAAGCTGATCTTGTCGTCGGCGCAGTACTTATTCCAGGTGCAGCTGCACCCAAGCTTCTTACTCGTGAGCAAATTAAAGCGATGAAGCCTGGCTCTGTGCTTGTAGATGTTGCCATTGACCAAGGCGGCTGTTTTGAGACGTCTAAGGCCACTACGCACCAAGACCCAGTTTACATTGTAGATGATGTTATTCACTACTGTGTAGCGAACATGCCAGGCGGCGTAGCGCGTACTTCTACAATGGCACTTAACAATGCGACCCTGCCATTCGGCTTAGCCCTTGCTAACAAAGGCCCAGCGAAAGCGATGCTAGAAGATAAACACCTGCTTAACGGCCTAAATGTTCACGAAGGTAAAGTAACCTATAAAGCCGTTGTTGATGCACTTGGTGAAGAGCTAGGTCTAACCTACACACCTGCTGACGTTGCGCTTAAAGGCGAGTAAGCCAAAAAAGTAACACGTTAAATTTATAAAAAAGCTCGGACAGCGAAGACTCGTCCGAGCTTTTTTGTTTTAGCCTACAGTTTTGTATTTAGATACGTTATCAACAAAGCCGTGCTTGTAAACGCACCGCTAATCTAGCTCTAGCGCACTAAACATACCAATACATTGATGGTATCAGCCATTAAGCGAGGCGTTCACCGCTTTTAAAACCGCAATGGGGTCTTCTGCTTTCGTAATGGGCCGCCCCATTACCAAATAGCTCACGCCCGCTTTCATTGCATCAGGAGGTGTCATAACCCGCTTTTGATCGCCTACGTCTGCGCCTGCAGGACGAATACCAGGTGTCACTAGAAGGAAGTCGTCGCTATGTTTTTCACGCAACGCGCTGGCTTCTTGCGCTGAACAAACAATGCCGTCTAGCCCTGCTTTTTCTGTCAGTGCCGCCAAGCGCAGTACTTGTTGTTCTGGTGTTACGCCGCTTACCACATCCGCCAATTGCGCATTATCCATGCTGGTAAGTACGGTAACCGCAATAAGCTTAGTTTGAGGATTACTGCTTGTTGCAATGGCTTCTTTCGCCGCTTGCATCATAGGTAGACCGCCAGAAGCATGTACGTTTACCATCCACACACCAAGTTCCGCAGCGGCTTTACACGCTTTTGCCACAGTATTAGGTATATCGTGAAATTTAAGGTCCAGAAATACATCAAAGCCTTTTGCAATAAGCGCTTTTACGAATTCTGGGCCAAACAACGTGAACATCTCTTTGCCCACTTTTAGCTTGCATAAGCTTGGGTCTAATTTATCTACAAACGCTAATGCAGTGTCTTTATTGTCATAGTCTAAAGCAACAATAACGCGTGGGTCATGCATGTTCTGTTATTCTCCGTCTAGCCCTTTGATAGGTTTTACTACGCCCCACTTTTTACAGCTCGGGCACAGCCAATATAGTTTTCGGCCTGAAAAGCCACAACTTCCGCAGCGGTACTTAGGGCGCTGCAACATTTGCTTTTCTACTAACTCTTTTAACAAACGCAGGCTGTCTGCCGTGGTTTGATCTGTTAACTGGTCGATGTAAAGGCCCATTAGCGTTTTAAAGCCTCGCATAGTAGGCCTTTTGCGCAGCTGTTCAAGTAAATACTCTGCAGCCTGCGCTGTTTCACCACGCTTCATCAGCACATCTACCATAGCAAGGTATGAGGTGGCGCACTCTTGCCAATGGGCTTCTAAGTTTTTCTGAAAGCTTTCCCAGTCGTCGGTTTCTTCGGCAATTTTTTCTAGGCTAGGCACAGCTTCGCTGAACCAATTAATATCGCGCTCTGCAACTTGCGTGAAATAGGCATTCGCGTCAGTAAATCGTTTTTGCTCAAGGGCTATATCGCCTAGCATTAACCACGGCCTAACGGCATGCTCATCGGCGTTTACCGCTTTTTGCAATAGGGTTAATGCGGCCCCTTGGCTTTCGTTTTTAAGCTCTACCGCTGCCTGTTCGCAATAAAAACTGCGCTAAACGTTCACATACATCGTCATTATCGCCATGACATTGCACCATACGCTCGGCAAGCTCTATCGCTCGTTCCCACTCTTTGGTGGTTTGGTAAATGCTGAATAATTGCTGTTGGGCAACGAGGTAGTGCTTTTCGCTGTTTAATAGCTGAAGGAAGGCATTTTCTGCTCTTTCGAGAAACCCGGCTTGGGTGTAATCGTGACCGAGCTCTCTTAGCGCGTTTTCACGCTGAGCTGGTTGAAGCTCGTCTCGGCTTACTAAGTTCTGATGAACTTTTATCGCGCGGTCAATCTCTCCACGGTGGCGAAAGAAGCTTCCCATCGCAATATGGGTCTCTACCGTATCGCTATTCACATTAATCATTTTGATTAACGTGTCTACCGCTTTATCCGGCTGATCTGACAGCAGGAAATTCAAGCCTTTATAATAGTGCTTAGAAAGAATGCTCGACTGTTTGCGCTGCGCTTGACGGACACTATTTCGGCCCATTATCCAGCCATATCCTGCCGCGACAGGCAAAAGAAGAAACAGCAGTTCGAGCATTAGTGTTCTTGTTCCAAACTCTGTATTTTAGATTGAGCTGACATAAGTTGTACGCGTAATCGCAGCCAACTTACCAGCATGATCAAAATGCCAATACCCACGCCAATGGAGAGTGTAATCGCGATAACCGTAGATAAACGTAAGTTTGCTTGTGCAATCAGGTAATTTACCGTTACTTGCGCTTCATTTTGAGAACCAACCACAAACGCTATGGCAAGCAATACCAAAATAATGAGAAATGCTAGGATCCCTTTCAATACTAAACCCTTTTTTATTGATTTACTGATAAGAATAGCAAAATGCTAAAAGAGATAACACAAAAAGCGTGAGGGATTTGCGTTTAAGCCGCTCCCTCACCTTCGAGTTCTTGACGCTGAGGTTTTGCGATAAGATTATCGACAACTAAGTCGTGATGCAGTGCAGACATGTTAGTAATGAATATGCAATGTGTATAGCCGGCCTGCATGGTTTCAAGCTTGTCGTACATGGCTTTGTCAATTTTAGAAAGCTGAGCAAGCCGTTTCTTCGTTAGTGGCGTAATCGCGCCGTGACAACGAATAGCGGTAACATCGGTTGCACTAAGTTGTATTTTTCCTTCGTCTAACTGGGTTTTTATTTGGGTCCGTAGGCGAGAAAACAGAAAATCCCGCTCTTTAATGTAAACTAGTCTGTTATCACTCTTTCGCACGCAATGAACCACTAATGCCTGGTTTGACGTCTCTTTAAACATGCCTTCAAGAATTTGAGACTTAGGCTTTGCCTGTGCCTTGTCGGCAAAGAAACCGTGCAGAGGGATAATATTTTGAGTACGAGAAAACGGATACAGGTCGTCTGAGGTGTCGCTTTGATATACGGTTTTCAACCTGTCCAATGTAAACCGGTTCATAACACACAGTACCGACAGCGAAGGCATGTGCCTTACCGCAAGCTCCCAAATATAGCGATGAGTAGCACGCTGAATACGTGCTATATCTCGCACTTTGAAATACGCTGTGTTCTCTTCCACCATGTGATCGACATTAGAACCGACCTTTGCTTTACGGGTGTCTTCCATAAGGCAAAGTCTTACCGTGCCGGTGTCAGCCTGGTAATGAACGACTTTGTATTTTTCGCCCTTTATTTTAAGTTCCGGTACCGATACCCGTATTTCTTTTTGTAACTCGCTGTTTGGCGATACGATCAATTTCATACCGCTGGCACTTAAATCTGCCACGCGGGCATCAAGAGAAGAAAGTAACCCTACTTTTATCGACGCGGGCTTATCAATGACATAACGGGTTTCACTTCGCCTGTCCAAGTCCTCTTCCATTACATAGTCAATACGCCAGTTACTTCCACTAGCCTTAAGTGTCTTCGACAGGGGCTTAAAATCACACTTAGCCGAAAGCGTTAGATTAGTGAGGTAAGCTGAAACATCTTTGCAATAAAGGACATGAGAGATTTGCGCAAGCTGCTCAAATTCCTTGCTGGCAATATCGTGAATGGCGAAAGCTTTTTGTTTATCTTCTCTATTGACCCCTTCTAAACGGCAGTGGGTACAAATAAAATCACCACTCTTAACCAGTAAATAGACCAGTGCGTTTAGCTGCTTAATTTCCAATAGCTGACGGTGTGTGGCGGTAATTTGAACGTTTCCACTTTTGGTCTTAATGTTACCGTGAAATACATAGGCTTCGTTATACCTATGCAACTCTTCAACCAGCGTTGCGAAAATGGGTTTATCGTGAAGACTCGACAGGAGCTTTTCTGCGTTGTTATGTTCAACATTGGCCTTAGTAAAAAGCGCGATAAGCGGTTTCAGCGACTTCTTATCTGGCGCGAGAAAAACGGGCAACCATGGGCTATTTTCTAAAATGCGATCTCGCTCTAGCTCTTGCATAGCCCGCTCTATTTCTAAATCTCGTTGCAAAGGCTGTTTATAAGAGGTTATTGCCACATAGCGTTTAAGCGTAGCAATGAATGTGTCATCAACATCAGCATGAAATGAGAATGATGACTCATATTTTCCCAGATGTTTGTTGTATTTTACTGATTCCAACTCTAGCTTTATTTCCGTAGGCTCTTTTGTTAAGCCTTTCACTTCGGGAACAGTGAACGTTAGAATGTCTCCAGTCGAAGCATTCGGCGGCCTCTTCGTTTCAAGAGAAATACCTTTGTGTGACATTGAACTGATTGAGCAATGACGGCCTTTCTCAAAGTCAGGTGAAGATATCGTAAAGTTAGGTCGAACGGCAATGTCGTCGCCAAAGTCTATGTCAGTAAAGGACTGGCTTTCGACATTAAAGGCATCGACAATTTTTTTGAATTGCTCTCTTTTTATTTGGTTTTGGTAGAAGTCGGAGTTCATGACCGACTCAAACACACCAACGGTGTATCTATCTTGGTAAAGAGACGTTTCGTCTTTGAGTATTTGCGCACCAACTTTATCAAGGCGCATTTGCACCCCGAAATGCTTAAACTTCATCACAGGGAATTGCGCGAACGCCGAGTTATCCGCGGGGGCATCGGTTAATGAAGTAAGGCGAACCACTTCTTCTTTCACGACTTTGCGGACACTACTAGGGAGTCGCTTCGAAAACTTGTTAATTCCTTCTAACAGTTTGTTTTGTTGTTCATAAGGAATTAAAGCACGTATGAGCGGCTGGTATTGTTTTATTATTGCTTGTTCATCGCCGGCTGACATTACTTCATGAATATCGTTTTTTGTTATTCAAGTAATATATAACCCTATTAAAGCCGGGGTCAATAGACATTAAAAATTAAACAAAAGTATATTTACTATTACGTAAACATAGCACCGTAATAATGAACTGACTTATCCACTTATGCTTACCTAACATCAAATGCTAGATACAAAAAAGCCGCTTTCCAGCGGCTTTTAAAAAATGCATTATGCGATTGAGGCGTCTACCCTTTCGCGAAGTTCCTTACCAGGCTTAAAGTGCGGTACATACTTACCATCTAACTTTACGGTTTCACCCGTTTTAGGGTTTCTACCTACGCGAGGTGCGCGGTAGTGAAGCGAAAAGCTACCAAAACCTCTAATTTCAATACGCTCACCCTTTTGAAGTGTTTGCGCCATTTGTTCTAGAAGTTCTTTAATTGCCAGTTCGAGTTCTTTCGCCGGAATATGACGCGCTTGATCCGCGAGCCGTTCAATTAATTCAGACTTGGTCATGTTTAACCTCATTGTCAATATTATTGTTTAAACAGCTATCGCGAATAGGGTGTGCGTGTGCACACCCACAAAAGCATTATTCGCCTTTAGCAGCTTTAAATGCTTCTGCCATCGCGTTAGCGAAACCAACATCTTCTTGCTGGTTAACTTTGTCGATAGCTTCTTTTTCGTCAGCCTGATCTTTCGCTCTAACAGATAGGTTAACAGTGCGGTTCTTACGGTCAACGCCCATAAACTTCGCTTCGATGCTATCACCAACGCTTGCTACTTCTGTTGCGTCTTCAACACGCTCTACAGCAAGATCTGCAACGCGGATGTAGCCGTCAACTTCTTCAGCTAGGTTTACAGTAACGCCTTTCGCATCAACTGCTGTTACTGTACCAGTAACGATAGCACCTTTCTTGTTATCTGTCAGATACTTGTTGAAAGGATCTTCTTCGATTTGCTTAACGCCAAGCGAGATACGCTCACGCTCTGGGTCGACTTGTAGTACAACAGCAGAGATTTCGTCGCCTTTCTTGTAGTCGCGAACCGCGTCTTCACCAGACTTGTTCCAGCTGATGTCAGAAAGGTGAACTAGACCGTCGATGCCGCCGTCAAGACCGATGAAGATACCGAAATCAGTAATTGACTTGATCTTACCAGACACTTTGTCACCTTTTTCGTGTGACTCAGCAAATGTTTCCCAAGGGTTAGCAATACATTGCTTAAGACCTAAAGAAATACGACGACGCTCTTCGTCAATTTCAAGAACCATTACATCTACAGTGTCACCTAGGTTGACAACTTTAGATGGGTGGATGTTCTTGTTAGTCCAGTCCATTTCAGAAACGTGTACAAGACCTTCTACGCCATCTTCGATTTCTACGAAGCAACCGTAATCAGTTAGGTTAGTAACCTGACCGTTGATCTTAGTACCTTCTGGGTAACGAGACGCAATTTCTTGCCATGGATCGTTGCCCATTTGCTTCATACCAAGAGAAACGCGCTGCTTCTCTTTGTCGAACTTAAGTACTTTAACGTTGATTTCGTCACCAACATTCACGATTTCACTTGGGTGCTTAACGCGCTTCCAAGCCATATCAGTGATGTGTAGAAGACCGTCTACGCCACCAAGGTCAACGAACGCACCGTAATCGGTAAGGTTCTTAACGATACCCTTGATTTCGTGACCTTCTTCAAGGTTAGCAAGAAGCGTTTCGCGCTCTGCGCTGCTTTCTGCTTCGATAACTGCACGACGAGAAACAACAACGTTGTTACGCTTAGCGTCTAGCTTGATAACTTTAAATTCAAGCTCTTTGCCTTCAAGGTGTGTAGTGTCACGTACTGGACGTACGTCAACTAGTGAACCAGGAAGGAACGCGCGTACACTGTTAACTTCAACAGTGAAACCGCCTTTAACTTTACCGTTGATAACGCCTTTAATAGTCGCTTTATCATCGTAAGCTTTTTCCAGCTCAACCCACGCTTCGTGACGCTTCGCTTTTTCGCGAGAAAGGATAGTTTCACCGAAACCATCTTCAACTGCATCTAGTGCTACGTCTACTTGGTCACCGATAGCGATTTCTAATTCGCCTTCAGCGTTTTTAAATTGGTCAGCTGGGATAGCACTTTCTGATTTCAAGCCTGCATCAACAAGAACGATGTCTTTGTCGATAGAAACAACAGTACCTTTTACAATTGAACCAGGACGTGTTTCTAGTTCTTGTAAGCTTTCTTCAAAAAGTTGTGCAAAATTTTCAGTCATAAGTCTCAAATAAACTTTTAAGTTGATATCCACGCTTCTTATCCGGATAACGCGGGGTTATTAAATTTAGTCGCCACTTCCTGTAGCAACACTGCTTTGGATGCGATCAGCTCTCGTCATTAAAGGCGTGAGGAAATAATATCCATCGCTTTTTCAAAGACTTGGTCAATGTCCAAGTCCGTTGAATCTATAATTACTGCATCTTGTGCCGGTACCAGTGGAGCCACTGCACGTTGAGTATCGCGCTCGTCTCTTGCCTTGATATCGGTTAAAAGGCGCGCAATATTAACATCCATGCCCTTTGCTTTCAACTGGCTATAACGGCGCTCAGCACGGGCTTCTGCGCTAGCGGTAAGAAAAATCTTTACCGGCGCATCTGGAAATACTACCGTGCCCATGTCGCGGCCATCTGCAACAAGACCTGGATCTTGTTGAAAAGCGCGCTGTCTGCGCAATAAAGCTTCACGTACACGCGGTAGCGCAGCTACTTTAGAAGCCACAGCACCGACTTCTTCTGTGCGAATATCGTCTGTGACATCTTCGCCTTCCAGAATAATGCGCGTTGAATCGCCATTCGTCTCGAAACTCACATCAAGACCGGTTGCTAGAGGAACAACACATTCTTCATCATCACACGGTAGGTCGTGGTGAAGTGCAGCTACTGCCAATACGCGGTAAATTGCACCGCTATCAAGAAAGTGCCACCCTAATTTCTTTGCTAACAAGCTACTTAACGTACCTTTGCCAGCACCACTAGGACCGTCAACCGTGACTACGGGTGTGGAATGCATACCTGCTCCATCGTTTAAATTACTAAAAAATCGCGCGTAATTATACGCTTTAGTGCAAGATAAGCAATGCCACCTAGCGTAGGTGGCATTGTACATTTGGCTAATGCTGATATAGATCAACCCATCGACTCACCAAAGTTTATTCGATGGGTTTTATATTTAAGCGGTGTATTTACGCACTATATAATGTTTTAAAGCGCGTGAAGTAGTCAGGGAAGGTTTTGCGCGTACAACCTGGGTCGTTAATCGTCACAGGCGTATCGCTAAGCGCGACTAACGAAAAACACATGGCAATACGATGATCGTTATACGTATCTATTTCTGCGTGTTTCAACGAGTCAGTTGGCCACACAGTGATGTAGTCATGGCCCTCTTCCACCTTAGCCCCTAACTTTTGTAACTCTGCAGCCATGGCAGCTAAACGGTCGGTTTCTTTAACGCGCCAGTTATAGATGTTTGTCATGGTGGTTGGACCTTCGGCAAACAGCGCTGTAGTCGCAATGGTCATGGCCGCATCAGGAATATGGTTCATATCCATATTCACCCCTTTAAGCGGTGCGCCGGTGACTTCCACATATTCATCGTTCCAGACTACTTTCGCGCCCATCGCTTCAAGCACATCTGCAAAGCGAATGTCACCTTGAATGCTATTTTGACCGATTCCGGTTACGCGTACCGTGCCGCCTTTAATAGCGCCCGCTGCAAGGAAGTAAGATGCAGACGATGCATCCCCTTCTACCATAAATTTACCAGGGGCAACGTACTTAGCCTCACCAGAAACGGTAAACGTTTGATAGTTGTCGTTGTCTACCGACACGCCAAACTTTGCCATGGTGTCTAACGTAATATCGATATACGGTTTAGACACTAATTCGCCTTTAATGCGGATAGTAACATCACCAGAAAAAAGCGGAGCCGCCATTAAAAGCGCAGTTAGAAACTGACTTGATACACTGCCATCTACCGACATTTCACCACCGTTTAAGGTCTTGCCCTTAATTTGTAGCGGTGGATAACCTTCGTTTTTTAAGTAGGTAACGTCAGCTTGTGCCTCACGCAGTGCATCTACCAAATCACCAATTGGGCGTTCTTCCATGCGCGGCTCACCGGTTAGCACAGTATCCACATTGCTTGCAGCTAGCGCTGCGCACAAAGGACGCATAGCTGTTCCGGCATTACCTAAAAAAAGCTCAAGGGGTTCGGCCACATTAAATGCACCGCCGTTTCCCTGCACCACACATTGGGTTTTATCTTCACTAAGACGATAGTTTATTCCCAACTTAGTCAGGGCATTTAGCATATGCTCAATGTCTTCGCTATCGAGCAAATTGGTCAGTTCAGTTTCACCCTCTGCTAACGCAGCTAGAAGTAGTGCGCGGTTAGACAGACTTTTTGAACCAGGTACATTGACCTCTCCCGATACTTTTGCAATCGGGTCTAATGTTAACTGCTCCATTTTATCCATTCACTCTTTCAAATTCGCGCATAAATTCAACTAGCGCAACTATGCCCTCTACAGGCATTGCATTATAAATACTGGCACGCATGCCCCCTACCGAACGGTGCCCCTTCAATGCAAGCAAACCCGCTTCCTGAGATTGTTTCAAGAATAGGCTGTCTAGCTCAGGGTCAGCTAAATGAAACGGTACATTCATCTTTGAGCGATTGTCTGGGTGTACTTTACTTGAGTAGAAGTCAGAGCTATCGATAGCAGAATATAAAAGTGCAGCCTTCTCGGCATTGCGCTTCGCCATTGCATCAACACCGCCCTTCTCTTTTAGCCATTCAAACACTAACCCTGCTAAGTACCACGAGAAAGTAGGCGGCGTGTTGTACATAGAATCTGACTTTGCCGCTAGTGCATAGTCGAAGATTGAAGGGGTTTCCTTGCGCGCTTTACCCACAAGGTCTTCACGTACAATTACTACAGACAAACCACTCGGACCGATATTTTTTTGTGCGCCAGCGTAAATGACACCATGCTTAGCCACATCCAATGGTTGTGACAAGATAGTAGAAGACATGTCAGAAACAAGCGGTACTTTGCCAGACTCTGGCAGCCAGTCATAAGCGATGCCGTCTACCGTTTCGTTTGGACAGAAGTGATAGTAGGCCGCAGATTGGTCAATATCAGTGAGTTGTGGTGGCGCAATGTAGTGAAGCCCACCTTTTTCAGATACGTTGCCAACTACTACTGCGTTGTTGTACTTTTCTGCCTCGCTAACAGCGCCTTTAGACCACGAGCCGCTCACTAGGTGAAGACTGGTATCATTTGGGTTCGATAGATTGAGGGGTACGGCGGCAAACTGGCCCCGGCCGCCACCATGTGTGAATAACACATGGTAGTTAGCGGGTATAGAGAGAAGATCGCGAAGATCTTGTTCCGCTTTCGCTGCTATTTCAATGAAGTCTTTGCCGCGGTGACTGACTTCCATCACAGAGCAGCCTAAGTCGCGCCAATTTGTAAATTCTGACTGAGCCTGTTCCATTACTTCTTTTGGAAGCATTGCCGGGCCCGCACTAAAGTTAAAAACTTCTTTCATCGCGTTTTTCAACACCTGTAGATAATTACCGTTTAACGCACGATTTTTGCAATGTTTCGTGGTCTATTAGGTAAACAAGCGGCAAAAGCCGCTTGTTTTAAAGAACACTGATAATGCGCTACACCTAACGCGAGCGCGCTATCCCTACTCTTCTGTCGTTGAGCCTTCACCGTCTTCTGCGGCGTTATCTTGCTCTTGAACAGCAGTTTCTGCTTGTTCTGATGCATCTTCAGGAATAATCAAGTTACCGTCTTCATCAAACGCTTGTAACTCTTCTACTTCTTCAATGCGTTGTAAACCTACAACATGCTCGCCTTCAACAGTACGTATTAAGCGTACACCTTGCGTGTTTCGACCTACTACTGACACTTCGCTAACACGAGTACGCACTAACGTACCCTGGTCACTAATAAGCATAATTTCATTGGTATCGTCCACTTGGACCGCACCAACCACTTTACCATTACGCTCAGACACCTTAATTGATACAACACCCTGTGTTGCACGGCTCTTCGCTGGGTAATCTTCAAGTGGCGTACGCTTACCAAATCCGTTTTCCGTCGCAGTCAAAACAGGCCCATCACCTTTTGGAACAATCAGTGATACCACTTTTTGACCGTCCTGAAGACGAATACCGCGAACACCGGTTGCGGTACGTCCCATTGGACGTAGTGCTAATAGCTCTTCACCGGTTTCAGGATCGCGTTTCACTTCGCCCGTTTCACTGTCGCGAAGCTTTTCGTTAAAGCGAACCACTTTACCTGCGTCAGAAAACAGCATGATGTCATCGTCACCATGGGTGATATCAACACCAATAAGCTCATCACCTTCATTCAGGTTTACGGCAATAATACCGCTTGAACGTGGGCGAGAATATAGGCTTAGGTCGGTTTTCTTCACTGTACCGTTGGCTGTTGCCATCAATACATATTTGCCTTCTTCAAACTCTTTAATTGGAAGAATAGCGGTAATACGCTCGTTATCTTCTAATGGAAGAATATTCACAATTGGACGTCCACGAGCATTTCGGCTTGCAAATGGCAATTGATACACTTTCAACCAATATAAGCGACCACGGGTTGAGAAGCACAAAATATGATCGTGGGTATTGGCCACAAGTAGTCGTTCGATGATATCTTCATCTTTCATCTTAGTAGCCGATTTGCCTCGCCCACCACGGCGTTGCGCTTCGTAATCCGTCAGCTTCTGATATTTCACATAGCCTTCGCGAGAAAGCGTAACAACAACGTCTTCCTGCTCAATAAGGTCTTCAATATCTATGTCGTGACTTGCAGCGGTAATTTCGGTACGACGCTCGTCGCCGAACTCGTCACGTATCTTTTCAAGCTCTTCTTGAATGACTTCCATCAAACGCTCAGGGCTATTTAGAATGTGAAGTAATTCAGCGATAAGTTCAAGAAGCTGCTTGTATTCTTCAAGGATCTTCTCATGCTCAAGACCCGTTAGCTTGTGTAAACGAAGGTCAAGAATAGCTTGCGCTTGTTGCTCAGTTAAGTAGTACTTGCCGTCGCGAATACCAAACTCAGGCATTAACCAGTCAGGGCGTGCAGCATCATCACCGGCACGCTCTAGCATTTGAGAGACGTCGCCTAAATCCCAACCTTGCGCAACAAGTGACTTCTTCGCATCTGCCGGGCTTTGTGACGCTTTAATCAACTCGATAATTGGATCGATGTTGGCAAGCGCAATGGCCAAACCTTCAAGGATGTGGGCACGGTCACGGGCTTTACGCAGTTCAAATACAGTGCGGCGGGTAACCACTTCACGGCGGTGAAGAATAAAGCATTCTAACGTTTCTTTAAGGTTAAATACTTTTGGCTGACCGTTGTCTAACGCAACCATATTAATACCAAATACCGTTTGAAGCTGGGTATTGGCATATAAATGATTTAGCAGTACTTCTGCTGATTCGTTGCGTTTAACCTCAATAACAATACGCATACCGTCTTTATCAGACTCGTCGCGCAGTGCAGAAACACCTTCTATACGCTTCTCTTTTACCAGTTCAGCAATCTTTTCGATAAGACGTGCTTTATTGACCTGGTAAGGAATTTCGTTAACAACAATAGTTTCTTTGCCGTTTGCATCGGTCTCTATTTCCGCCTTAGCGCGAAGGTAAATTTTACCACGACCAGTGCGGTACGCATCTTCAATGCCTTTACGACCGCTGATCATTGCCGCTGTTGGGAAATCTGGCCCCGGTATATGCGTCATCAGGTCATCAATCGTAATTGATGGGTCTTGGATTAGCGCAACACAGCCATTAATCACTTCAGTGAGGTTATGCGGTGGAATGTTCGTTGCCATACCAACTGCGATACCTGAAGAACCGTTTACTAGGAGGTTTGGTACTTTGGTAGGTAATACCTCAGGAATATATTCTGTGCCGTCATAGTTAGGCACAAAATCAACGGTTTCCTTATCTAAGTCGGCAAGAAGTTCGTGAGCGATTTTAGCCATGCGAACTTCGGTGTAACGCATTGCCGCTGCAGAATCGCCGTCGACAGAGCCGAAGTTACCTTGCCCATCTACGAGCATGTAGCGAAGTGAGAACGGCTGAGCCATACGAACAATAGTGTCGTAAACTGCAGAGTCACCGTGAGGGTGATATTTACCAATTACGTCACCTACCACACGGGCAGATTTTTTGTATGGCTTGTTAAAGTCGTTTTTAAGTTCGTTCATTGCGAACAGCACACGACGGTGCACTGGCTTCAAGCCATCTCTTACATCAGGCAAGGCTCGCCCGACAATAACGCTCATCGCGTAATCGAGGTAGGAGTTCTTTAACTCTTCCTCAATATTAACGGGGAGGATTTCTTTAGCGTTATCAGACATAAACTGCTTAATCCCTTTATTTTGGTTTGTTCTGCGTTATCCACTACCTCACCTTACATCAATGTTAAAGCGAGGCGTGGGCGCGCACTATTGTTATTATGTGGGTCATAATCGTGCTTCGAGTGTACCACTTGATGACAGAATTATGTAGCGCTTAATTACGCTTATTAATCAACAAAAAGACAAGCGATTATTTTTCGCTCACCCAGTCCTATAAAAAGGCTAATTCTGTTTAAAAACAGTAAAACACAAACCCAATTTGCGATATCTTAAAAAGAGATAGTTTAAGGATTGTTTTAGCCATGACGAATGTAGATCAACAAGAAATAAACAAGTTTTCCGAGCTTGCCTCTCGCTGGTGGGATCCAGAGGGTGAGTTCAAACCATTGCACCTTATTAACCCCCTTCGCTTAGACTTTATCAACCAACATAGTGAAGGCCTTTTCGATAAACAGGTGGTTGATATTGGCTGTGGTGGCGGTATTTTAGCAGAGTCAATGGCGCGAGCGGGCGCTAAGGTGACGGGTCTGGATATGGCTGAAGCCTCGTTAGAAGTAGCTAAATTGCACGGTTTAGAATCGGGCGTAAAGGTTGACTATGTGTGCTCGACCGCCGAAGCATTTGCAGAAGCGAATGAAGCGAAATTTGACGTAGTAACCTGTATGGAAATGTTAGAGCACGTACCAGACCCTGCATCTGTGGTTATGGCCTGCGCTAAATTAGTTAAACCGGGTGGTCACGTTTTCTTTTCTACGCTAAATAGGAACATAAAGTCCTACTTAATGGGCATAGTGGGCGCTGAATATGTACTTAAATTGGTACCTAAAGGGACGCACGATCACAGTAAGTTCATTAAGCCTTCAGAGCTTATGGCAATGACAGATCAAGCCGGTCTTTTACCAAGAGACATGACAGGCTTGCATATGGACCCGATTTCCCAAGGCTTTTATCTTTCGTCTAATAATGTAGACGTTAACTACTTACTATATACAGTTGCGCAAAACTAAATTAACACTATATATTGGGTTGCGCTGATATTTTAAACACCATATATCGTGTTTATCTAAAAATAAAATTCTAAGAATAAATTAATTTTTAACGCGAAGATTTTATTTAAAAGGCTTGCAATCCCGATATTTTACGCTTGTAGAACGCTAAAAAGTTAGTTGTTACTAACATAAATTTCATGCCAGCTTGAGTGCTTGAAATACCACCAGATATTGGGTTGCATTACGGGTCAAACCTCACTATCTTGTGTTTAGTTCAGCACGGGATCCCAACCGTAGAAATCGGGATCGCCCGATCGCACAAAAAAGCAAATGAAGTTATTCATTTAATTAACGCGATATCAATCTCGCTGAAAGATAAAAGCAGTAAAAGAATTTAAAAAGCAGTCTCTACTTTATACTTTTTAAGTATCGGTTTAGGCCGCTTTCGTGTGTGTTGTTACCTGGCGTGAGCCAATTAGCATAACAGCGTCACGTAAATAAATTAAAACGAAAATGGGCATTACATAGCCCACGCATCAAGCGCTAACAGACAAACGGCCAGTAACATGAACAACAACTTATTCGTCACCAAACGCAACGGTGAAAAAGAGTCCATCGACTTAGAAAAGATCCACAAAGTCGTTACATGGGCAGCCAAAGGACTTAACAATGTTTCTGTTTCACAAGTTGAAATAAAGGCACAAATTCAGTTCTATGACGGTATCAATACCAGCGAGATCCACGAAACACTGATTAAGTCAGCGGCTGACCTGATCTCAACTGATGCGCCAGATTATCAGTACTTGGCTGCGCGTTTAGCTATCTTCCACCTTCGCAAGAAAGCCTACGGACAGTTTGAGCCGCCAGCGCTGTTTGAACACGTTGGAAAGATGGTTGATATGGGTAAGTACGACAAGCATTTGCTTGAAGACTACACCCCAGAAGAATTTGCTGAAATGGACACTTACATCGACCATTGGCGCGATATGAACTTCAGCTATGCGGCAGTGAAGCAGCTAGAAGGTAAGTATCTGGTCCAAAACCGTGTTACAGGTGAAATATACGAAAGTGCGCAGTTCTTATATATTTTAGTGGCAGCGTGTCTTTTTGCGAATTATGACAAAGCAACACGAATGGACTATATCCGTCGCTTTTACGATGCTGCTTCAACATTCAAGCTATCGCTACCTACCCCAATCATGGCAGGTGTGCGCACGCCAACCCGTCAGTTCAGTTCATGCGTACTGATTGAAACCGGTGATAGCCTAGACTCTATCAATGCAACAGCAAGTGCTATCGTAAAATACGTAAGTCAACGTGCCGGTATTGGTGTAAATGCGGGCCGCATTCGCGCGCTGGGCAGCCCAATTCGCGGTGGTGAAGCGTTCCACACCGGTTGTATCCCATTTTACAAGTACTTCCAAACTGCCGTAAAAAGCTGTTCACAAGGTGGTGTGCGCGGTGGCGCGGCTACGTTGTTCTACCCTATCTGGCATATGGAAGTTGAATCGCTGTTGGTTCTTAAGAACAACCGTGGTGTTGAAGAAAACCGTGTACGTCACCTAGATTACGGTGTTCAGTTCAATAAGCTAATGTACCAGCGCATGATGAAAGATGGCTACATTTCATTATTTAGCCCGTCTGATGTACCTGGTCTTTACGATGCGTTCTTCGCTGATCAAGAGAAATTCGAAGAACTGTACGTAAAATATGAAAACGACGACAGCATTCGCAAAAAGCAAATCAAAGCCATGGAGTTGTTTAGCTTGTTCATGCAAGAGCGTGCGAGCACCGGTCGTATCTATCTTCAAAACGTAGACCATTGTAATACACACAGCCCGTTTAACCCTGAAGTTGCACCAGTTCGTCAAAGCAACCTGTGTCTTGAAATTGCACTACCGACTAAGCCACTTCAGCACGTTAATGATGAAAACGGCGAAATTGCCCTTTGTACGCTATCCGCGTTTAACTTAGGTGCCATTAAATCTGTTGATGAGTTTGAAGAACTTGCTGACCTTGCGGTACGCGCGCTAGATAACCTACTTGATTACCAAGACTACCCTGTTCCGGCTGCTTACAATGCAACTATGGGCCGCCGTACACTGGGTGTGGGCGTTATTAACTTTGCGTACTACCTTGCTAAAAACGGTGTTAAGTATTCAGATCACAGTGCGAACGGTCTAGTTCATCGTACGTTTGAAGCAATGCAGTACTATCTACTGAAAGCGTCGAACAACCTAGCGAAAGAAAAAGGTGCGTGTCCTAAGTTTAACGAAACCACGTACTCGCAAGGTATCATGCCAATAGACAGCTACAAGAAAGATCTTGATAGCGTGTGTAATGAACCGCTCCATTACGATTGGGATGCGCTACGTGAAGAGATTAAGACGCATGGTCTGCGTAACTCCACCCTATCTGCATTAATGCCATCAGAGACATCGTCTCAGATTTCAAATGCGACTAACGGTATCGAGCCACCACGTGGGTTTATCAGTATCAAGTCGAGTAAAGACGGGGTACTTAAACAAGTAGTACCTGAGTACGAAACATTAAGAGACCAATACGAGCTACTTTGGGATATCCCTTCAAACGATGGTTACCTGCAACTTGTGGGTATCATGCAGAAGTTTATCGACCAAACTATCTCAGCGAATACGAACTACGACCCAAGTCGTTACGAAGGTAACAAGGTACCGATGAAATTACTTCTGAAAGACCTTCTTACTACGTACAAGCTTGGTGTTAAAACACTTTATTATCATAACACTCGTGACGGTGCATCAGACACCTCGGCGCTAGACGCTAAAGCCAACGAGCCTATGCCACGTCAAGAAGAAGTGGTTGTAGAGGAAGATGATGATTGTGCAGGCGGCGCGTGTAAGATATAAACCGCGCGCTCCTGTTTAAGTGGCAAGTGCATACAAGGTATTGCTGCACTTGCCATTGACGTTTCGCAGCAAGAACACAAACAATAATACGCGTTAATCATTAAGTTTTTAGTTAGGCCATCATGAAATACACTACGTTTAATCAGCAAAGTACAAATCCATTGATCGAGCCGATGTTTTTCGGTAATCCCGTAAACGTTGCACGCTACGACCAGCAAAAGCATGCCATTTTCGAAAAGCTTATTGAGAAACAAATTAGCTTTTTTTGGCGTCCTGAAGAAGTTGACGTTTCTCGTGACCGGGTTGATTTTCAGAAATTAACCGATCCAGAAAAGCACATATTCATTTCAAACCTTAAGTATCAGACCCTTTTAGACTCGGTACAAGGTCGTAGTCCGAATATTGCGTTCTTGCCAATTATCTCACTACCCGAGTTGGAAACTTGGGTTGAGACGTGGTCGTTTTTCGAAACGATTCACTCGCGCTCGTATACCCATATTTTGCGTAACCTGTTTTCAGACCCAAGTGAGATATTTGAAGATATCGTGGTTAACGATGAAATTAAGCGCCGTGCGGCGGATATTTCTAAGTATTACGATGACCTCATTTTCGCCACTCAGCTTTGGCAGACACAAGGTGAAGGTGTTCATACCGTTAATGGTACGGCATACACGATTAATATGTATGAGCTTAAAAAGAAGCTATACCTTTGCATGAACTCGGTAAATGCACTTGAAGCCATTCGCTTCTACGTATCTTTTGCCTGTACCTTCGCTTTTGCCGAGCGTAAGCTAATGGAAGGTAACTCTAAAATCATTCGATTAATTGCACGCGATGAGAACCTTCATTTGTCTTCAACACAGCACATTCTTAACCTGTGGGCGAAGGGTAAAGATGACCCTGAAATGGCGCAGATTGCACAAGAGTGCAAAGAAGAAGCGCGCGCTATTTTCATGAATGCGGTTGAGCAAGAAAAAGAGTGGGCGGATTATTTGTTTAAAACCGGTTCGATGATTGGCCTAAACAAAGAAATCCTCTGCCAATATGTTGAGTATATTGCTAATCAGCGTATGTCTGCTATTGGCCTGGACACACCGTTTGATATTAGCAGTAATCCACTTCCATGGATGAACAATTACTTAAACTCAGACAACGTTCAAGTTGCCCCTCAAGAGTCTGAAATTAGCTCTTACCTTGTTGGACAAATTGATTCTGCGGTAAGCGAAGACGACTTTGCTGATTTTGAGCTGTAAAACCACAGCTTAATGAGCAGTGACGAAAAATCCGTCCGCATCGATGTTGTCGATGTGGGCGCGATTCATACCCCCTCTGATAAAACCATTTTAAGCGCTCTTGAAGCAGCAGACGTTCATATTCACTACCACTGCCGTGAAGGCTTTTGTGGTGCATGCCGAACAAAGCTGATTGAAGGCGAAGTGGAGTACACCACTGATCCCCTCGCCTTTATTGACGACGATGAAATTCTTCCCTGCTGTTGTGTAGCTAAATGCCCGTTAAAAATCAAAGTACCGCTGTAACCTTTTTATTCATCACGCTTATTATCACTCTCACAGCACTTTTTCGATGGCATATAGCTCTTCATCAATAACCTGTAAGCGCGATGCAACGACTGCTCTAGCGTCGTTTACCCCTTTGTTGTAAAACGATGCGCCCATTTCCTTACTAATGAAATCCAGAAGAAACTCGCCGTCGAACTGACCAAGCTCAACGCTTAATTCATCATCAAAATATCGTTGCAATTTAGCAACTAATACGCCTTTTTCCTCACGCGAAAATACAATATCACTCATTGCGCTGCCCCAATTCTTGTTTATTAACTATCTGATTAGCAGTAAGTTTAAAACGTAACATAACCGAACGCACGCTTATTAAGCATTTGATAACTTATCTTGTTCACCCTGGTACAGTTTTCGCTGTATCACTATCATGCTGCTATTTTACGTTCGCCAATTTTCAATTTTGAAAAAGGCTTGTAGCGTATAAGATTCAAGGCTCTTGGTCTTAGTACACCTTTGCTGCACGATAAAATTAGTGTAACGCTTTCATGTATTATGTGAGGATGACAATGAAAATTTTACCATTGCTAAGTATTTCCGCAGTATTAGCATTAATTAGCTTGCCCGCGAATTCCACTACGAACAATGGGCACAAGGATAAATCTCTGCCTCCAGGTATAGCGAAAAAATATGATCGAACAGGTGAGTTACCGCCGGGTTGGGAAAAAAAGTTAGCCGTCGGAAAGCGTCTAGACAGAGATATTTATAAACATGCGCGAGTTGTTGTGCCATTAGGTAAAGAAGGTACAGTTACGGTACGTATTGAAAATAAAGTGGTGAGACTCATCCAAGCCACAAGAGAAATTGTTGAAATTTTGGATTAGAGAACGCAATTTCTCAATATGAGGCTTTATTGTTTAATTTTACTTATGGCTTACTATCAACATTAGAAAATTGACTTACCCCCCCGCCTCAGTAGTATCAGGCATACAACGTGAACCTTTTAATTTGCCAATGTTATTAATGGTGTGTAAGGCACTAAGCCATTGAAACATCAGGCTACTTGTCAATTTGGCGCTTTTTAAGCCAAAGCGGCATGTTTTGTTTCTATGGGCAAAACGCAGAAGGTCATACAAGCACAACAAAACTCAGGAATAGAAAATGCCAGCAAACGCACTGTTTAAGCCTTATTCACAAGGCAACCTTTCGTTGACCAACCGTATTGTTATGGCCCCGATGACCCGTCAGTTTTCACCTAACGGCGTACCTACCAGCGACGTGGCAGGGTATTACAAACGTCGTGCGCAAGGTGGCACAGGACTAATTATTACCGAGGGCACCACAGTTAACGATAAAGTCGCAACAATGGATGCCAATATTCCCCAATTTCATGGCGAAGAGGCGTTAACAGGTTGGAAAAATGTGGTAGACGAGGTTCACAGTGTAGGCGGGAAAATTATGCCGCAACTGTGGCACGTGGGTATGGCACGGGTTGCAGAAAAAGCGCCCTACCCTGAACTTTCAAGTGCGGGGCCTTCAGGGTTGTTTAAACCCGGTAAACAAGGCGCCGAGCCTATGACTGAAGAACACATTGAATCAGTGATAGCGGCCTTCGCGCAAGCTGCTGCCGATGCCAAGTCTATAGGTATGGATGGTGTCGAGATTCACGGTGCGCATGGTTACCTTATCGACCAGTTCTTCTGGGAAGGCACGAACCAACGCACTGATAGCTGGGGCGGTAGTATGGATAACCGTGGTCGATTTGCTGTAGAGATCATAAAAGCGATACGCGCCGCCACCGGCCCTGACTTTCCTATTGTGCTTCGTTACTCTCAGTGGAAACAGCAAGATTACACGGCACGACTTGCTACTACCCCTCAAGAGTTAGAGCAATTCCTTATGCCACTCAGTAGCGCTGGTGTAGACATATTTCACTGTTCACAACGCCGTTATTGGGAAAGCGAATTCGATGGAAGCGACCTTAACCTTGCTGGATGGACGAAAAAAATCACAGGGAAACCAACCATCACCGTTGGCTCTGTTGGCCTTAACGACGACTTCTTCGGCGCGTTTAAAGGTCAGGACTCTAGTACTCGAGCTGTAGATGATTTACTCGAGCGTTTAGAGGAGGGTGAGTTTGATTTGGTTGCCGTAGGCAGAGCGCTGCTGCAAGACCCGAACTGGGCAAACAAAATCAAAGAGAACCGAACAGACGAGTTAGAGCAATATTCAGGTAAGGCGCTAGCTAGTTTGTCGTAGTAGCCTAGGCATATCGTGATCAATTCACTAGCGCGTTAGTTCGCGCTAGTGGGCTTTCAGAAAAGCTTCAAAATTTGTTTTACTCATCGGCCTAGCAATGAAGTAACCTTGACCAAAGTCACAGCCCATATTATTGAGTATGTCATATTGCTCTTGGGTTTCGACACCTTCAGCAACCACTTTGATACCGAGCTTTTTCGCCATAACGATAATGGCTTCACACAGCACTTTATCGTTACTAACGTCGGTCATCGTTTTCACAAAGCTTTTATCAATTTTTAAGTAGTCGGTAGGCAACTTTTTCAAATACGATATCGACGAGTAGCCCGTACCAAAGTCATCAAGTGCTATATCTACACCCGCTTGTCTAAATTGAAATAACTTTTTAGAAACATTTGTATCTGCTTCCATCAGAAGGTTTTCTGTCACTTCGAGCAAAATTGACCGTGCCGCAATGTTTTCATCCAATAAGCGAGTGAGCCAATCAGTGATACTCGTTTCTTGCTGAAAATATTGACTGGGCGAAGTATTAATACTTATCTGTAATTCACGACAATAGTGAGTTTGCCAGCGCTTCACATTTTTACATACTTCTTCGAACACCCAATTGCTGATTTCGATGATTAAGCCCGACTCTTCCGCTAAGGGAATAAATTCATCTGGCGCAATACGCCCCTTCTCTGGATGCTGCCACCTAAGTAACGCTTCTGCTTTGATTGCCTTACCGTCTTTAAAAGACGTGATAGGCTGATACTCAATGAATAACTCATCGTTTTGAATTGCATAACGAAGGTCGTTCAGCAAGGTTATGCGCTTGACGGCAACCGCTTGCATGTCTTGAGTATAGTATTTATAGCTATTTTTACCGAGATCTTTAGCCCCGTACATTGCTTGATCCGCGTTTTTTAACAGCCCTTTTATGTCACGAGCGTCGTCGGGGTATAGCGTAACGCCTAAACTTGCGCTGGTATGTACTCGCTCAACATTTATTAGGTATGGCTTTAAAATAACGTCTAGAATTTTCTGTACAACAATGTCGATAGAACTCAGGGTTTCTATACTGTTTAGAATAACCACAAACTCATCTCCACCTAGCCGGGAAACGGTATCATTGGCTCTTAAACATTGCTTTATTCGCTCAGCGCATTCAATAAGAAGCTGATCTCCTACATCATGGCCGAGCGTGTCATTAATATCCTTAAAATTATCTAAATCGAGAAAAGCGACTGCCACTCTGTCACCTTCCCTATCAGCTGTTTTTAAAGCTAACTGGAGGTGGTCGAGCATCAGGTTTCGGTTAGGTAAGCCCGTAAGCGTGTCGAAGTTTGCTTGCTTCCAGATAAGCTCGCTAGCACGCTCCCGTTCAATAGCAATACTGGCTATATGTGCAAATTGTTCAATCAGCACGACTTCTTCAGGGGTGGGTACAGCTTTATAGCGATGATAAATAGCGAATGTACCTATTACCTCTGAGCTGGCACCTCTAATGGGCTGAGACCAACAGGCGGCTACACCAGCCCGAGCCGCTATCTCTTTATAGTCATGCCAAAAGGTATGGGTGCTAATGTCTTCTACGATGGTTGGCGCGTTAGTGGCCGCCGTATTACCACATGCTCCAACGCCCTCACCAATTTCTACACCATCTATGGCATCGTTATAAAAACTCAGGCAATGAAGGTGCCGCGCCTTTCGTGAGCTTCCCATCTTCAAGAAGCAAAATGCTGCAAATTTTTTCTGGATACTCAGATTCAATAGCATTTACGATGTCAAACAGTACGCTGTGTAACGATTCAGCATTAACGACCTTTTCTAATATAGCGCTTCTTACATTCGTAATTTTCTGCGTTTGTGCCAACCGAGTTTGATACTCTTCAAGTTGCTCCGACAGCGCTGAGTATTCTTTTTTACATAGTTCGGATTGCGCCATCTCCGCTAAACTTTTTAATTGGAATATTTCGTCTGCGGAAAAAATACGTGGCTCTGAATCAAATACACACAAAGCCCCTACTGCCTGACCGTCCACAACAAGGCTTACACCTGCGTAAAAGCGAACATAAGGTTCACCAATAACAAACGGGTTTTGTTCAAAGCGCGGATCTTTTTTCGTATCTGGGATAATTAATGCATCGTCTTGCGAGATAGTATGGTTGCAAAACGCGACTTATCTACCCGATTCACTCAACTCAAGATTTACAGCAGACTTAAACCACTGTCTGTCCGCGTCAATTAGCGTAATTGAAGAATAACGACAGTTAAATACACTGCTAGCTAAGCGTGTAATTCTATCGAAGCGCTCATCCTTCGGCGTATCCAGCAGACCCAATCGCTTGAGCGTCGCTATCCTCTCAGGCTCATTAGATATGACATTAGATAGACCCAAAGTTTGCTTTCCTTTTAGCACTACTACGTTTTCTTTACTCGACACTGCCGTCTAAAATATAGTTCGAAAGTTCGAAAACGTTAACATTACTTGTGCATAAAAAACATTTCTCTTTAGTCTACAAGTAGTGAACACATAGGACGTTGCCTACAATCTATTTGGCCCAGACAGCCGCTTTATTACGGCGTGTCGCTATCACAGCGAATTTTTTTACACCTTTTCCACATCAAAACACAGTGCTAAATCAGTTTTTTATTACCAAATAAATACCGCCTAACGTCATCACTGAGGCGATGGTAATTTGCAAGCTTAGTTGCTCTCCTAGAACGGCCCACCCCATTAGTGTGGCAAGTACTGGAACACTTAACTGAACGGTGGCTGCCGTTGTCGACTTTATAAGCGGTAATGCACTATACCAGATAGCATAGCCACAGCCTGACGCTACTACGCCAGAGGCTATGGCGTATAACAACCCCTTGGTGTCTAAAACTAGGTTAAAGCCAATCATAAAATGAACGACAACGCCAAGCACAAAACATAACACGGTGGCGTAAACAAAATTGCCCGACGTAGCTAAAAGCGCAGACGAACTTTTTTTGCCTAATAGAGAATACACTCCCCAAGACATCCCAGCAGCAACCATAATCACACCTGCCAATAGCGGCGGCGCCGACGCGCTAGGTAATAGTAGGATAACCAGCCCCGCAAAAGCTAAAATAAAACCTAGCCATTGGAGGAACTTAAAACGTTCACCAGACGCTAACCCAAAAGAAATCATGGTTAATTGAACCGCGCCAAATAACAACAGCGCACCGGTACCTGTAGACATCGACACATAAGCGTAGGAAAAGCATAAGGCATATAAAAATAATGTTAGGCCACCTAGCAAATTTGCATTATTTTTGAGCCCCTGCCATAGATTCTTATACGGCCCCGTGGTTAAAACCCGGTGCTTTAACACAAAAGATAGGAACAGCAGCGCCCATGCCCCGCTTGATAACCGCACTGCAGTAAAACTAGCTGGATCAATTGACGTATGGGCAAGGGCCATTCTACAAAGCAGTGAGTTTGCCGCAAATGCGACCATGGCAATTGCTACCAGTAAAAATGGTTTAAACAATGCGCGTCTCCCTTATGCTGGGCATGAATATTAGCTTTTCGGTGGCTTCAACAGCGTCACCCGCAAGGATATAGTGGCTAAAATAAGCCTCTATTGAAAGGGCGAGGCGTGGAAAAAGTAGTATCGCGCTTAAACGAAAAAAGAGGACGTATTACGTCCTCTTTTTATCAATAACGCTTTGTTCACCAACTACAGCGATAAACCTAAGCGCTCAGCTACTTCAATGTAGGTTTCAACAACCGAGCCTAGCCCTTGTCTGAAGCGGTCTTTGTCCATTTTTTTACGGGTTTCTTTATCCCACAAACGACAGCCATCGGGCGTGAATTCATCGCCTAATACAATGTTGCCACCTTTATCGACACCAAACTCGAGTTTATAGTCGACTAGCAACATACCCGCATCGTCAAACAATGCTTTTAGAACGCTGTTCACTTTAAACGTAAGCGCCTTCATTTCAGCAATTTGCTCTTGTGTTGCCCAGCCAAATGACAGAATGTGATAGTCATTTACCATAGGGTCATGAAGCGCATCATTTTTAAGGAAAAACTCGAAAATAGGTGGGTTAAGCGCTTGGCCTTCTTCCACACCTAGTCTGCGAACCAAAGAGCCAGCAGATAAGTTCCTCACCACACACTCAACAGGGATCATGTCGAGCTTTTTAACCAGCGACTCAGTATCAGAAATCAGGGCTTCAACTTGCGTTGCAACGCCTGCTTCTTCAAGCTTTGTCATAATAAAGTGATTAAACTTGTTGTTTACTTCACCTTTGCGATCAAGCTGTTCAATTTTTTCACCGTCGAACGCCGAAGTGTCGTTCCTAAAGTGAAGAATTAATTTATCGCTATCATCAGTGTAATAAACAGTTTTTGCTTTACCGCGGTAAAGCTCGTCGCGTTTTTCCATTCTCAGTCTCAGTTATATATCAAGATTATCTTCTGACATGACCTCAGCGAAGGCACTGTAAAGGTCGGAAACCTGATTTGCGTCAAACGGTACACTTTCATTGTCCATGAAAGTAACAGACGTGCGATTCGCACCCGCTTTTGCAACTTTTAAGCGATAATCACCTTTTTCAAGTAATTCGCTATCGCTTGTGAATAAACCATCCCACCAACTACCTTGATCACCATTGTAAGTAACAAATAGTAGGCCGTTAGATTTATCTAAATCTTTGACGTCAAAACCAAGCTTACGAAGAACTAAAAGCATTCTCGGCCAAGCTACGTCGTACTGCGCTTCAACGAGGTAGGCTGGGTCACCATCAGCATTAAAGCCCATTTCAGTTTGAATACCCTGGCGTATACGCGCAATTCTTCGGGTTTCCGCTAATTGAATTTGGTATTCATAATGACCGATAACTTGGTTGAGTACTTCAACCTCTTCACGGCGCTCTTCCATTGAAGATACGTCGGCAACCACATCGTTACCTAAGGTTTGCATGTAATCTTTAAGCTCTACTGTGAGAGCCGCACTGCGACCGTGAGGTTTTACGTCCAAGCTGAACTCGAAGCGCCTGCCAATTTCACTTTCTTCATCAGCAAAGCTATACCAAGGGCCATCGATTTCTTTAGTGATAACCATCCAGTCGGTTACCAATACTTTGCCTTCTGGACTGAAGCTATCTACACCAATACCCTGCTCGTCTAAATAGCTTAGAAGGGAATTCCAAATCGCCTGACTTAGCGGTTGACTGTCGTCAACTTGGTCAAACCAAATCGTGGCGGAGCTTTTACCCTCTTCAACATGTGACCCGGTCACAAGCGGGAGAACCAACGCAGGCGAGCGGACCATAAGCGATTTGCCAACCAAGTTTTTGTCCGCTTCTTGACCTAGTTCAGGTACTGCAAATTCCCGTGAGAAAGTTGGCGCATCTAGTTCAGAGGGTACTTCTAGCGTTTTGTGTTCTTTAGTTTTTAAGTACTCGTAGCTACCCGACGCGGTCTTTCTATCTATTTGGCTTGAACAACCTGCAAGTGCAACTATCGCTACTGAACTTGCTATAGCCAGCGTTCTTTTCATCTGTGTTCCTTATTAACCAGAAATCAATGCGTATTTTTTTAGTAGTTCTTCGATACGTTTTTGGCTTGATAGTTCCGGTAAAACCATAGGTAATCGCATAACAGCGCTTTCCATCATGCCCATTTTATATAATGCCCACTTTGGCATTACTGGATTTGGCTCTATAAATAGCTCGTCGTGAAGCAGCTTAATAGACGCATCAATGTCACGACACTTATCAAATTCTTTGTTCAGTGCAGTTTCGCACATTTGTGCAATTGCTTTAGGCACGATATTGGCGGTTACAGAGATAACGCCATGTCCGCCTTCGCACATAAACTCACAGCTAGTGCCATCATCACCACTAAGAATTACAAAGTCTTCTGGAACAAGGGGCTGTGTTGCTTTTAATCGCGCAATATCGCCGGTGGCGTCTTTAAGACCAACTATATTCTTATGTGTGGCAAGCTCTGCTACGGTTTCAGGTAACATGTCTGCAACTGTACGCCCAGGCACATTGTAAAGAATAACCGGAAGATCGCTGGCATCTGCAATTGCGTTAAAGTGTGCAACCATACCAGCCTGTTGAGGCTTGTTATAATAAGGCACCACGCTTAAAAAGCCGTTGATACCCGTTGAGCCGAGTTGCTCAGTAAGAAAAATGGCCTCTGCAGTAGAGTTTGCTCCGCTGCCTGCTATCACCGGGATCGCGCCCGATGCCATAGCTACTGTTTCTTTGACCACGTTAATGTGCTCATCAAACGGTAGGGTTGCTGACTCACCAGTAGTTCCAACCGACACTATACCGTGGGTGCCCTGCTCTACATGAAACTTCACAAGTTTCTCTAAAGACTTGTAATCAATATCGCCGTTTTCGAACATCGGCGTGACGAGTGCTACGTAACTACCAGTAAACATAATCTCTCCGCAAAATGTGAGCGCACATGGTAAATATGTCAGTGCTTAAACACAAGTAATAGCGCATGTAAAATGACAAGAATTTGACAATATCTTATTCAAAGGCAAGAAAAAGGCGCTGACTTTAAAAAAAACTCTGTGCTAACATCCCGACATCGTTACCATTGAAGTGAAGTAGATGCCGAAACACCAACTTATCGTGACCATACTAGGTACAGACAACAGTGGCATATTGAGCGAAATTGCCACCACGGTATCTGAAGCCCAGTGCAATATTCTTGATAGTAGGCAAGCCATCTATGGCAAGGAGTTTTCTTTGACCATGATCATTGAAGGTACGCAAAGCGCTATAACAAAGGCAGAGTGCATTTTACCCGCTTTGTTTCAACGTCTAGATTTATTATCCATGATGAAACGCACGAGCCATCATGAAAAGCAAAATCTTGCCCACCTTTTTAATGTCGAATTCAGTGGCGAAGACGCCGCTGGGTTGATTAAAGCGGTAACGGGCTTTTTTGCAGAGCGGCAAGCTATGTTAAGTGCATTCAGGCAGCGCACGTATAAAGATAAAGCCACGGGCAAAGACAACATGCAGTGCAAATTCGTTGTTTCGCTTCCGCCGAATGAAAATGTAGATGACTTAGAATCTGATCTAATGGCCCTGTTCACTTCGTTAAATGTGACAGGTAAAGTACAAGACACACAAAAAAAGGATCCCAATGAAAACGTTACAAGCTGGTGATAAAGCGCCGCAATTCTCATTGCAGAACCAAGATGATCAAACCGTATCGCTCTCAGACTACGCAGGTAAAAAAGTCCTCGTTTATTTTTACCCTAAAGCAATGACGCCCGGCTGTACTGTTCAGGCACAAGGCTTGCGGGATGTAAACGACGAACTAAAAGAGAAAAACGTAGTTGTATTAGGTATCAGCCCCGATGCGGTAAAGCGTTTGCCGAAGTTCATTGAGAAAGAAAACCTCAACTTCACCTTGCTGTCAGATGAAGACCACGCGGTGGCGGATGCATTTGGCGTGTGGGGGCCTAAGAAGTTTATGGGCAAAGAGTACGACGGCATTCATCGCCTCACTTTTCTTATCGACGAAAACGGCGTTGTTGAGCATGTGTTTAATAAGTTCAAAACCAAAGAACATCACACGGTTGTGTTGGACTATTTGAACAGCTAATACTGCGTTTCAATTTTAAATTGAATCGTTAAATATCAAAAGCCCCGAAAAGGTAAACTTTCCGGGGCTTTTCTTTTAGGGTCTTTGAAGTCATAACGACTATTGTGCTACCACAACCCAGCGCAGTTACACGGCTAGTTCATCAGTAAGTCGTTTATTTCGCTTCTTCTGGGATTACCACAGGGTTGCTAGACCACGCAGTAACCACAGCTTTTACCAAGGTTGCCAGCGGTATGGCGAAAAATACCCCCCAGAACCCCCAAAGGCCGCCAAAGACCAATACAGCAACAATGATATAAAGTGGGTGCAAGCTTACGGCTTCAGAGAAAAGTAAAGGGACTAACAAGTTACCATCAAGGGCTTGTATAATGCCGTAAGCTATCATGAGATACCAAAACTCAGGCGATATCCCCCACTGAAACATTGCAACAACGGCAACAGGTATCGTTACCACCGCTGCGCCAATATAAGGAATAAGTACTGAAAACCCCACCAGCACGCCGAGTAAAATGGCGTAGCGTAAATCCATCAGTACAAATGTTACGCAACTCACCACACCAACGATAATAATCTCAATAACCTTACCGCGAATATAGTTCGCAATTTGAGAATTCATTTCATGCCCTACCTGGGTAATAAGACGACGCTCTTTAGGCAAAAGACGAGAGATGCTGTCTAAAAAAAACAGCTTATCTTTTAACATAAAGAACACCATTAACGGTACCAGAATGACATATACAAGTAGCGCTGCTAGATTTGCAATGTTACTAAATGAGGCAGAAATCAGGGTTTCACCCACTTCAACAAGCTTCTCGTTAATCCCTTCCATCATTTGATGTATTTGATATACCTGCACATAGTCTGGGTACTTGTCTGGCAGCGTTAAAATCCACTCTTGGGCTTTTTGCCAGATAAGCGGGGTTTCCTGAATGAGGTTAACGCTTTGCTTTGAAATTATGGGTACCAAACCCACAAGCGTTAGAATTGTGATAGTGATAAAGCCAACCATGACAATACCACAGGCTATCGTTCTCCCAAGCCCAACATTAACCAAGCGACACACCGGCCAATCGAGTAGATACGCAATGACCGCAGCTACGAGTACTGGCATAATTAATTCGCCCCACAGTAAAAGCACTGCGGTAGTCAGAAGAATAAGAATAAGCAGCATTGCTGCATCAGGATCGGAAAATTTGCGTCGGTACCATCGACCAAAAACGCTAAACATAAAAACGCCCAGAAATTACTAAGAATAGGACACGCATCATAGTTGATAGCGCTAGCAATTAGCAATAAGTAGCACTTAAGAATCTTTGAAAATCAAACTGGTATGATGTTTTTACAGTATATTAAGTGACAGATTGTTTTCTTATCATTAGTTGATTTACGCTACGGTAAGTGAGTTTGTACCAAAAAGCGTAGTATATGTGCATCGACTTCGGCATTATATCCATTCGAAACGCATACACATAAGAAAAAAATAAAATTTGAAACTGTTTAGCAACTTAGCGCTCTAAGCGTTATGCATTATTAAACATGTACAACGATTGTAGGTTCATGAGAAAAAAGTTTTCAGCATCTTTAGTTGCCCTCTCCTTCGTGCTCACTTCGAGCATTACAGCTGTAGCGCAAGATGCCAATTACAGTAATAAAAACGCATTGCCTGAAATTGGTGTGGTTGCCTCAGATGCAATATCGCTAGACAAGGAAATGATCGTCGGTGATGCGGTTATGCGCCAAATGCGCGGTCAAAGCCCCGTTATTTCCGATCCCCTGCTTGACGAATATCTGCAGGACGTAGGTAATCGTCTTGTGGTTCATGCCGATAATGCAAAGTTTCCCTTTGAATTCTTTTGGGTGAATAACGATGCCATTAATGCCTTCGCTTTTTTCGGCGGTCATATTGGTGTTCACACGGGGCTTATGCGCCGAGCTGAGAGTGAAAGTGAATTAGCTTCAGTACTGGCTCACGAAATCTCTCACGTGACACAGCGTCACATTGCCAGGCGCATGCAGGCGCAGCAGCGCTCGTCTCCCTTGGCATTAGCTTCACTCATTGGCGGCGTACTTATTGCTATGGCCAACCCTGAAGCGGGTATCGCGGCTATGCAAGCAGGGTCTGCTGCATCCGCTCAGCTACAAATAGACTATACCCGCTCTAACGAACAAGAAGCCGACCGCATTGGTATAGCTATGTTGGCGCGCGCAGGTTTTGATCCCAACGCTGCAGCGTCTTTTTTCTCAACCATGGCAGAAGAGTATCGCATGGTTTCACGTCCGCCAGCGCGCTTATTAACTCACCCATTAACAGAAAGTCGTATCGCAGATGCGAGAAACCGTGCCGGCGATTATCCGCGCCGTTATTTGCCCATTAATAAACAGTTTGAGCTTGCTAAGGCGCGCATAAAAGCGCGTTATTCCTTTGAGCCTGACTACGCAGTGGAATACTATGAGGCAGCAGTCGAACAAAATGTTCAGCGCAGTAAAGAAGCGTCGCTTTATGGATTGGCACTGGCGTATATGCGCGATGATAAAACTGAAAAAGCCAAAAAAATCATGGACGAACTTATTGCAGGTGACAGCAGCAACCTCTTTTATCTTGATGCAATGACAGACATTTATATTTCGCTTGGCGAGCCACTTAAAGCGGTTAACTTGCTCAAACCACATGTTACGCATAACCCAAGAAATCAAGTTTTAGCACTTAACCAAGCGAATGCCTACATCAGTGCTCAAAATTACGATGAAGCGATTTCGCTGTTAAAAGACTTTTTACTGGTTAAAAAGGATTATCAAATTGCTCATCAGTTAATGAGTGAGGCATATCAAAAATCGAAGCGCTTTTCACAAATGCATCAAAGCAAAGCGGAAGTCTATGCGCTTTATGGCGCCTACAACCGCGCCGTAGATGAGTTACAGTATGCCTACAACTTCGCCGGCGATGATCATTTAATAAAGCAAAGAATTAGAGCAAGAATAAAGCAATTTAGAGATCAAGAAGAACGGCTAGAACGCCTGTAGAATGCTTTCTTTTATTTACTCGCGCCTTAAAGCTTGAAGGCGCTGAGTTAAATGCGCAGCGGTTAATTCACCCATTATAGTGTCAACGACCTTCCCCTCTGGCCCTATAATAAAAGTGGCCGGCAAATAGGGCGGTTTCTCCATAGGAAGCGCCGTACTCTGTGAACTCACTATAACCGGAATGGTAATATTATATTTTTCTGTCATCTCTTTTAGCTCAGAGAGTGTTTTCAGGTCGTAGTTAACAGCGAAGAGCTTAGTATTGCTTGGCAGTGATGCATTAAATTTAGCAAGTTCCGGCATTTCTCGTAGACACGGTGCGCACCAAGGAGCGAAATAGTTTACTACAACCCACTGGCCTTTTAGTGTGCTCCAGCTATATGTTCGCCCTTCTAAGGTTTCAAAATCATGCTGAAGGTGCTGATACGTAAAAACCCCGCCCATGGCCGCCGTCACTAATAACAGCAGAGTTAAAAGCGGCTTTAGTTTGTTTGTATTGGCCTTTGCTTTTAATAACCCCATTGCGTTCCTCTATATTTGCGCTCTAGCACTGCATTGTGTAACAGCGTAATTTAATCATTTCACACACATTTCATATGCCACTTTGCTTACTCTAAGCTAATTTAGTGCGACGGGAAACCGCGATTTCATATGGATTGAATTACATTAAACATTAGTTATTGGCCAATTTTCTGGCAGTTATCGGTAAACTGCTTGATATTAGAAACCAAAAACGCAATAGTTCGCGCCAATTGAAAAAACTATGCAATGAGGTCGCTTATGACAGACATTACTATAATTCACAATCCTCGCTGTTCTAAAAGCAGACAGACACTAGCGCTGCTAGAAGAAAAAGGGTTATCGCCCGTGGTTGTTCAGTATCTAAAAGAGCCTCTCAACGCCTCAGCGCTTAAAGACATATTTAAAAAACTTAACGTTGAATCGGTTAGAGAGATGATGCGTACAAAGGAAAACGAATATAAAGACGCCAATTTAGGCGATGAAACACTGTCTGATGACGACCTGTTTAACGCGATGGAAGCAACGCCAAAGCTCATCGAACGCCCTATCGTTATAAAAGGTGATAGTGCGCGAATTGGGCGCCCACCTGAATCGGTGTTGGAAATACTATAGTGCAACCTGTTCTCGTACTCTATTACAGCCGCCACGGAAGCACCAAGCGCTTAGCCGATGCTATTGCGCAAGGGGTTTCATCTCAAAATGTACCGGTGATCGTGCGCACGGTGAAAAGTATTAGCGAGACAGACGGCGAAGCTTCGCCTGACAACGCCTCAGCAGAGGTACCCGTGGTGACCGCTCAGGAATTAGAGCAATGCAGTGGTTTAGCATTAGGCAGCCCTACTCGCTTTGGCAATATGGCCGCGTCCGTTAAACACTTTTTAGATTCTACGAGCAGTCAATGGCTTAAAGGCGCGTTAATTAACAAGCCAGCCTGTGTGTTTACATCCTCGTCATCGATGCACGGTGGTCAGGAGTCGACGCTACTCTCGATGATGCTACCGCTTATGCATCACGGCATGGTTATATGCGGATTGCCCTACAGCGAACCTGAATTGCACAATACGATGACTGGAGGCAGCCCCTATGGGGTAACTCACGTTGCGCATCATAGCCATGCTTCGCCAGAGCAACTCAGTGATGATGAAAGAGCGCTCTGTTTTGCCCAAGGTAAACGGTTAGCTAGATTGGCTGAAAAGCTAAAAGAAGAACGGTAACGCTGTCACGTACGACGCTGAAAAAGACGCTTTGGAAAAACGCAAACACTTACGTTTTACATTTAAAAACACGATCTCATCGGAGAATTAACATGTCATCAGATACGCGCTTTTTTCGCTATCTCGCACTTCTTAGCCACACAGGGCTAATTATTTGGATAACATTATGGCAATTTACCTTTACTAAAGCACATACGTATTCGCCGATTTTTATTGCCCTGTTTTATATTTTACCTTTATTGCTACCCTATTGGGGCATACTCAAGGGCAAGCCTTACACCCACGCCTGGGCGAATTTCGTTGTCTTGTTCTATCTCATTCATGGTTGCACCGTAGCGTACGCCGTGCCGGCAGAACGTTGGTACGCTGTGGTTGAAATCATTTTATGTACGGGAATGTTCGTAGGTTGCAGTGCCTTTGCAAGGAAACGAGGTCGAGAATTAGGGTTAGGCTTGAAAAAGCTAAAAGAAGAAATGAAAGAAGAAAAGGCCCGTTTCGAGCAAAATCAGCAGTAAAAAGCCTGCAGTAATAAGTAACATACCAAGAAAAAAAACCTTTATTAAAAGGTGACAAGGGCACGTCGCTAGCCCAAGCATTTAGCCATTTTTGTGACGATAGCGTTAGTTGCAATATGTATATGTGGAGGCGTTGGCTCTAGCGACGGCGTTTTCTTAACCTAAGTTAAGTTCACGTTTTACCATGGCTACTGATAGTCTCTTTTGCTCTTGCAGCGAACGTGTATCTAACCTTGCAAGTAACGACATCAAGCTTTTCAAGTCTCGTTCGCTATGGTGTAAGAGAAACTGTAAGGCTTGGTTTGAAAGGGTTAACCCGCGCTCTTCAGCACGCAGCCGAACGGCTTCTTCACGCCCACCATCATCTAATTGATTTACATGGTAAATCACACCCCACGCTAATCGCGAGCGCAAGTCAGGCAACGTAAACGCCGGGTTCGATGGCCCAAGGTGACTGGTGCAAATGATCAACGCGCGCTTGGTCTCAATAACACGGTTAAAAAGGTCAAATAACGCTTCTTCCCACTGCACATTGCCTGCAATGGCGTGGATATTGTCCAACGCTATCAGTGAAAGGTTTTCAAGGCCTTCGAAAATGTCTAACGACCACGCCTGGTAGTCGTTTAAATTAAGATACAGGTGGCTTACAGACTTACCCGCCAATTGATGACAAGTAGCAAATAATAAGTGGCTCTTACCAATTGCGCTATTGCCTAGCAAAGTAACAAGGGGAAGCTGTAGTGAAGACAACGGCCCCAATGCGGGGGCCTCTCGCCAATATGGCAACGCTTCTGCAATTTGCCTGAGAATTGATACGACTTCTTCATTACCCTTATTTACGAAACTATCGAAGTTTTCGTCTACGGGTAACGTTATAGGCAAAGGCAGTTGCATGTTAAATTAATTGCTCCAATAGAAACTATGCCCTTTTACGGTTTGCCCGTAAGCGTCGGTAACTGAACGTAACCGACCTTCCAACTGGATGCTATTAAGTAAATCATCAACCGTTCCTACCAAAGTTAACGAGTAAGTAGCCACTGTACCCGATTGTTCTACTAACGTAGCACTCTCAATGACGCTTAAGCTATTAAGGTAGTCTGTAGCACTCGCATAGCTGTTTATTGAACCGATGTTTGCAATTGATACCGTAATCACTTCTCGTTCTGAAACCTCAATTCCAACAACAGCATACAGCGACGATAAGTAATTTGAATAGGCATCAATGAGCTGTTTACCCAAAGCCTGTGGTGAATCACCATAAATACTGCCGTAGCTGACCTTGCCGCCACCAACGAACACCCAATCTAATGCATATTTTCCTTCATCAGCGCGTTTAGCGTAATCGGCAAATTCGTTCATGGTAAATGGTACCGCGCTATCATCACGGTTGTTTAGAGCTGCATCAAACGCTTGCTCGCTATTGCTCACGTTACCGTTGCTCTCTGTGTCGTCGCCATTCACTTCGCTCTGGGCCTCACCTTCTGCGCTATCACCGGTGACAGTGGCGTCAGCGCCCATTTCCGACATGGTGTCCTGACTTTCTTTGCTAAGCACATCGTCTAACGACTCGACTGTACCAGAAGGCACCGCGTTTTCCGGCAAATCAGGGATGGCGCTAGGGTCGTTCGGATAAACACGTGCGCCGATAATATTATCGATATTGTAACGTACAGAAGCCTGACGCAAAGGCTCAACAAACCGCCCCCATACATCATACGTAGAAATATTTACGTTATCGGTAAGGTCCATTAAAGGTAAGCTTAACGGCACGCCGCGCTCTTTTGCCGTTTTTTTAAGCGCCAGTTGTAGTTCTGTATTTACTGACTCATCGAGTATAGACCGGGTTTCATTCTCGCCCTCTTCAACAAGCCAAACAATAGTTTCGGGTCGCCTGTCACCCCATAGTGGGAGCATTTCGCGTTGCAGTATCTCGTTAAGTTTAGCTTGGTCGAACTCAGCAACGTAATAAGTTTGACCATTTTCGTAGGCAAACCGGTATGAGCGAAGCAAAGATTGAGGAGAACTAAGTGCGGCTCTCACCCCTGCATTATCTAAAACATGGGTACTGCCAGACATCTTTATAAAAACTTGGCGAAGCGCGTTTTTTAAGCGCAGCTTGCTGGGTACGTTGAGATTGATCATCTACTTGAATGTGCGCTTCGCTGACGACAACCCGCTGGGCAGCAAAGGTAAACGCAGAATAGTTTAGCAATGCTATTAGTGAAAGCCCTATAGCGGGTGTGAGACGTCGCCCCTTGGTATTTGCTTTCTTGGTGTTACGCTTTACTGCGGTTAACATTGACACTCCATACTCTTTAAAATCAATTCCTTACCCATCGAATTGCTACGCCGATTTATTGTTGCGAAAGACGCAGACAAAACATCAAACAAGCACACTATTTTCTCTACTCTTAGCGCGAGACATTTTATTAAGTAAGTTGTTCACCAAAAGATAGCCTTCTATTGTCTTTTATATTCGGTTTAATTTCACCCATAAAATAAAAAAGATCAAAAAGCGCATAAAATAGCCGTCACAAATTGGACTTGTGACGACTTGCTGGTAGAATCCGCGGTTTTCTACCTCTTAGTTTCAGGGCCCAACCGTGAGCGAAAATAAAACCTCTTTAAGTTACAAAGATGCAGGCGTAGATATCGATGCAGGTAATCAACTTGTTGAACGCATAAAATCTGTTACCAAGAAAACCCATAGACCTGAAGTGAAAGGCAATTTGGGTGGATTTGGTGCACTTTGCGAACTGCCTACCAAATATAAAAAGCCGCTACTTGTTTCAGGTACGGATGGCGTGGGTACAAAACTAAGAGTAGCTATGGATGCTAACCGTCACGACGGTGTGGGCATCGATTTAGTCGCAATGTGTGTAAACGACCTTATTGTACAAGGCGCAGAGCCCCTATTCTTCTTAGACTACTATGCAACAGGAAAACTTGATGTTGATGTTGCTGCTTCAGTGGTTACTGGTATTGGCGCAGGCTGCGAACAAGCGGGCTGTGCACTGATTGGTGGTGAAACTGCTGAAATGCCGGGCATGTACCACGACGGCGACTACGACATTGCCGGTTTTTGTGTAGGTGTCGTTGAAGCTGACAACGTCATTGACGGTACTAACGTTAAGCCTGGTCAGAAACTTATCGCCCTTGGCTCATCTGGCCCGCACTCTAATGGCTATTCATTAGTAAGAAAAATTATCGAAGTGAGTGGTGCTGATGTAAACGCAGAGCTTAACGGTAAGCCTATCATCGACCAGTTGTTAGAGCCTACACGTATTTACGTGAAGTCAGTACTAGCGCTGTTAGAAGAAGTGCAAGTGAGCGCTATTTCTCATATCACCGGCGGCGGTTTCTGGGAAAATATTCCACGGGTTCTACCTGAGGATGCAAAAGTAGTCATTGACGAAAAATCATGGGAATGGCCAGCGGTCTTCTCTTGGTTACAAGAAAACGGCAACGTTACCCGCCATGAAATGTACCGCACCTTTAACTGTGGTGTTGGCTTAGTTATCGTAGTTGATGATGCCGATACAGAACAAGCGGTAAACATTCTAAAACAACACGGTGAAAATGCGTGGGTAATTGGCGATATCGCGTCTAAAGATGGCGAAGAACAAGTAGAGATCAACGCGTGAGTACTCGTGTAACTAAACTTTGCGTACTTATTTCCGGGAACGGTAGTAATTTGCAGGCTATTATCGACGCAGTACAAGCAGGCCGTCTTAACGCGCAAATTACTGGCGTTATTAGCAACCGGCCAAATGCTTATGGCCTTGAACGAGCGAGAGAAGCAGGTATAGAAGCCGTTTGTTTGGATCATATGGAATATGATGATCGCGCTTCCTATGATGAAGCACTAAAATCGCAAATTAATGCGTTCGGTGCCGACTGCGTAGTGCTTGCGGGCTTTATGCGTATTTTAACGCCTGAGTTTGTTGATAGTTTTACTGGAAAATTAGTGAACATTCATCCCTCTTTGTTGCCAAAGTACAAAGGTTTGAATACGCACCAACGGGCTATTGACAACGGTGACAAAGAGCACGGTGTAAGTGTGCACTTTGTTACGCCAGAGCTCGACGGCGGCCCCGTTATTATTCAAAGTCGTGTACCTGTATTTGAAGAGGATACTCCAAGCGACTTGGCCGAGCGTGTTCAAGAACAGGAACGTCGCATCTACCCTCTTGTGCTTTCTTGGTTTAGCGCAGGTCGGCTTTCAATGCGAAACAATAAGGCAGTTTTAGATGAGCAAGAACTTCCAGAATCTGGTTATGCAAACGACTAAGCCTTTCGCGGTAGGCGCACTGTTAGCGATTTCGCTTTCATGTGAAGCGCAAGCTGATACTAGCGCGCAACTGCCCCTTCAGCCTTACAAGGCCACGTACACCGCCTATAAATGGGGTGATGATGTAGGTGAAGCGAACATAGAGCTTACTGAATTGGGCAACCAACAGTACTCGATGATTTACACCTCTAAGGTTTCTAAGTTCTTTTTGTCCGACGAACGTAGTGAGCATTCTATCTTCTTTGTGGATGACAACACGGTAGTACCTTCTGAGTACTACTATAACCGATCGGGTACGGGCCCAGATAAAGAACTTAAAGTCACGTTCAGTCAACAGGGCGAAGGTAAAATCTCCGTAGATAATGGGGATACCTTTAAATGGAACGGTGAATTTGACAATCAAATTTATCGCATTGACCTTGCTAAGCAATTAGCAAAAGGCGAGACCTCTTTGGACTATGACTTCGTTAATTACCGTGGTCAACTTAGACACTACGGCGTACAAGTTATCGATGAAGAAGTGCTTTCTCTGCCTTACGGTAAAATTGAAGCTGTAAAAGTAAAACTCATACGGGACTCGAAAAAACGAGAAACCTTCGCGTGGTTTGCCCCTTCATTGAACTACACATTAGTTCGGCTACAGCAGTTTAAAGAAGGCGATGAGCAAGGCGACATTAAGCTCAAATCTTTTCAAATGCAGTAGTTTTTTAACGCTTTGTTAAATTCCTCAAAAAAGCACGCTAATGGCGTGCTTTTTTTATCGCTATTCCCCCCACAATGTTGCTGCTTGCCTACAGGGCGGTACGCGCTAAATAATCGCGTTTTTCAGCGAGTTAATTTACGTGGTAAATGCTTTCAATAAGTAACGTCTATACTTATAGGTATTGCTGTGTATCGCTCTATTATTTATTACGTTGTTAATAGATTATTCATGTAAAAATCTTGATCTTTGCCCTATTAAATAATACGTTTACAGCATGCTGGTCTGACCTCGATCTAAACGTGCTTTTTGTTAAGCAAAAACAGTATCGAGAAACAGATAAGTGTAACGTTTAACGCCTTTCAGGAGTGAAGTATGGCAGATTTTATATGGTTTTTACTGGTGGTACTGACACTAGCGGTTGCTAGCTATCAGCGCACCAGCTTGGTAACAGCAGTTGCCATGGGCGCAGGTGTAATGATTTTGGGCACCTTATTTGGTGACATTGGCCTGCTAGGTTGGGTGGTGTTTCTTGCCTTAACGCTTCCTTTCACCCTTGCCAATATCAGACAACAGTACATTTCTAAAAAGCTGTTAGCCTTTTATCGCAAAGTTATGCCAGAAATGTCTAGCACCGAACAAGAAGCAATCGACGCTGGTACCGTATGGTGGGATGGCGATATCTTTAGTGGTAAACCTGACTGGGATAAGCTTCACCGCATTCCAAAAGGTCGCCTTACTGCAGAAGAGCAAGCATTCTTAGACGGCCCATGTGACAAAGTGTGCTCAATGGTTGATGAATGGCAGATTAACCATAAAGATGCGGACCTTCCTCCTGAAATTTGGCAGTTTTTAAAAGAGCATAAGTTCTTTGCTATGATCATCAAGAAAGAATATGGTGGTTTAGCGTTTTCTGCGTATGCACAATCACGTGTTCTACAGAAGCTTGCTGGCGTAAGTGCTGTTTTATCAAGCACCGTTGGTGTACCTAACTCATTGGGCCCGGGCGAGCTGCTTCAACATTATGGAACAAAAGAGCAACAAGACCACTACTTACCTCGCCTTGCTGCGGGTGAAGAAATTCCGTGTTTTGCACTAACAGGCCCTGAAGCGGGTTCTGACGCAGGTGCGATCCCGGATGTAGGCGTGGTATGTAAAGGCGAATGGAATGGTGAAGAAGTGTTAGGCATGCGCCTAACGTTTAATAAGCGCTACATTACGCTTGCGCCTGTGGCTACGGTTATTGGTCTTGCCTTTAAACTACAAGATCCTGAGGGCCTTCTTGGCGATAATAAAGAGCCAGGTATCACCTGCGCACTTATTCCTCGCGATACCAAAGGCTTGGAAATTGGGCGTCGTCACTTCCCCCTTAATACGCCATTTCAAAACGGGCCAATTAAAGGCGAAGATATCTTCGTACCTATCGACTACATCATTGGTGGCCCGCAAATGGCAGGTCGCGGCTGGCGTATGCTTGTTGAATGCTTGTCTGTAGGTCGCTGTATTACGCTTCCTTCATCAGCTGCTGGTGGTGCAAAATCAGTATCACTTGCCACCGGTGCATACGCACGTATTCGTCGCCAATTCCGTATGCCTGTTGGGCACATGGAGGGGGTTGAAGAAATGCTGGCGCGCATTGGCGGTAATGCATACTTAATGGACGGAGTCACGCGTTTCTCAACGGTTGGTGTAGACCTTGGCGAGAAGCCGTCGGTTATCTCTGCAATTTGTAAGTACCACCTTACCGAAAAAATGCGTCAGGTCATTAACGACTCAATGGACGTTCACGGCGGTAAAGGCGTAATGCTTGGGCCAAATAATTACTTGGGCCGCGGCTACCAGGGCGTGCCAGTGTCCATTACGGTAGAAGGTGCAAACATTCTAACCCGTAATATGATGATATTTGGTCAAGGTGCTATGCGCTGTCACCCTTATGTACTTAAAGAAATTGAAGCTGCTTCAATTGAAGATAAGAAAGAAGCACTACAAGCGTTTGATAAAGCGGTATTTGGTCACATCGGCTTTGCTGTAGCTAACACGGTTCGCAGTATTTGGTTCTCGTTAACCAATGGCGCGTTTAGCAGTGCACCGTTTACTGATGAAACAGCCCGCTATTACAAACTTCTTCAAGGGTATAGCGCAAACCTAGCGTTACTTACCGATGTGTCTATGGGTGTACTGGGTGGTGATCTTAAACGCCGCGAGCGTCTATCTGCGCGTTTAGGCGACATTTTAAGTGGCCTATACATGGGCAGCACAACGCTTAAACGCTTTGACGAAGAAGGTCGTTTGAAAGAAGATTTACCGCTTCTACATTGGGCAATGCAAACCACGTTGCACGATATTGAAACGGCTATTGATGACTTCTTAGCGAACTTCCCCAACCGTGCTATCGCTGCAGCGCTTCGCGTTATGGTAATACCGTTTGGCCGTCGTATTGGCAAGCCCTCGGATAAGACAGAGCATGCCATTGCTAAAATGCTTCAAACTCCATCCACTGCACGTAGCCGCTTAGGGTATGGCCAGTACCTGACGCGCGAAGAAGGCAGCCTATTTGGCGACCTTGAACAAACACTTGACGATGTATTAGCGAGCGAGCCTATCTTCGAACGTATTTGTAAGCATAAGAAAGCTAAGCTTCCATTTACCCGTTTAGATATTCTTGCTGACGAAGCGCTTGCCGAAGAGGTGATTAACGAAGAAGAAGCGAATCTACTTCGCAAGACTGAAGCTGGCAGACTTCGTACTATCAACGTTGATGACTTTGACCACGAAGAACTGGTCGCTAAAGTTAACTCTACCAGCGCCGCGAAAAAGCGAGGTGGTAAAGCTGCTTAGTTTAACGTTTAAACGTAAAGGCCGCGCTCGCGGCCTTTTTCATTACACACTTCCCCTCGCTTGCATATTTGCCCCCCTTAGTTTTGCTGATGGGTCCCCTTGCGGTAATAGCAAACAAGCACAAGCGCTTTCATTGCTTATTGCTAAGGACACGAAACAGCAACGAAAAGTGTTAACGTGCAACCCTACGCTTGTTGAACTTGCTGAAGAAAAAGCCAAAGACATGGCACAGAGAGGGCTGGTATCACATTTTCTAGGTGGAAGCCCTAATACACGTATCCGCAATGCTGGATTAACGTTGCCTGAGTATTATGGCGACGCTATGAGTAATCAAGTAGAGGCCTTAGCCGGCGGCTACAAAACGGCAGATGACGTATGGTATGCACTTAAAACCTCTACATCGCATCGTCAGCATTTATTGGGAGAGCTCCCCTTCTATCAAGAACAAGATCAGATAGGCATTGCTTTCTTCAAAGACTATTCGACGCCTCATGTAGAATATTGGGCTATATACTTAACCAAATTGGCTGATACACAGCGTTTGCCAGAGGCCGAAACGAAAAGGCCGTCTACTTTATTACTGTCAAAGCGAAAGAAGAAGTTTGAGCAGGTGCCCGACAAAGGACTGGGCATTGTTACCGAAAGTGGTGAGGTTATTTTACAAACGAAAAAACCGGATGAATAATCCGGTTTTTATCAAACAAAACGCGTTTAGCTGAGCTGAAGCTTATCCATTAACAATACCGCTTGAGTACGAGTGTTAATTTCTAGCTTGCGTAAGATTGCGCTTATGTGAGCTTTAATTGTCGCTTCTGTTACGTTCATCTCGTGTGCAATTTGCTTGTTCATTAGACCAGCACGCAAATATGAAAGCACTTGAATTTGTTTAGGCGTTAACTCGCGAAAACGTTGGAGCAACACTTTAAGCTCGTCATCGACTTTCTCTAGTTCTTCTTCCATACCTTCAGGAAGCCACTTCTTACCGCCAATGATATCAACAATGGCTTGGGCAATTTCACGCGTTTCAGACACTTTCGGTATAAAACCTTGCGCCCCTAAACTCATGACTTGTGCCACAACTTCTACCGTGTCGCTACCAGATATAACACCAATCGGAATATTCGGGTATTGTTCTCGAAGCGTGATTAAACCGTTGAAATATTCACCACCAGGCATATTTAGATCAAGGAGCACCAGTTCAACACCGTCAAACTCATTAAGCTTTTCCAATGCATCGTCCAAGCTTCCCGCTTGAATTATTTGCGCATTTTCAAAGTAAGGTTCCAACGCGCCGCTTAATGCCTCGCGAAACAATGGGTGATCGTCTGCTACTAGAATTCTCGTCATTAGCGTTACTGCTTCCTTATTGTATTATGAGTATAGATTAATACTTTCGATTAGTGACGAAAAGCCCTAATCCACAAAAATCACTCAAAATTTAACAAAATTAGCGTTTTCCATTGGCATTTGCGTATCAGACGGTAAAATTGCGCTCCAAATTAGGCAATTGAAGAACAGCAGTGAAGAAGCACGACAATATTTACGCAAAGGCACTCAATAAAGTAGATGACTTTAAATTTGATGAGTCTGTGGTTGATGTGTTTCCCGATATGATTCAAAGATCGGTTCCAGGCTATGAGACCATCGTTCATACCATTGGCGAGCTCGCCAAGTCATCAGTAACGCCGAACTCCATGGTTTACGATTTAGGTTGTAGTTTGGGTGCGGCGAGTTTATCAGTGTCACGAGCAGTGAGTGCTAATACGTGTGAGATTATTGGCGTAGATGCCTCAAGTGCTATGGTTGAACGCTGTAGACGCGTTGTGCAGACATTTACGCTACCTAACCCGATAAGTATTGAGCAAGGGCTTGCACAAGACGTAGATATCAACAACGCTTCAATGGTAGTAATGAACTTTACGCTACAGTTTATTCCTCCTTCCGATCGCGAAGGGCTACTTGCCAGTATTTATAAAGGTTTAAACCCTGGCGGCATCTTAGTGCTGTCGGAAAAGGTGAAACACCCAACTCGCTCCGGCAATGAACTGCTTATCGACCTTCACCACCAGTTCAAAAGAGACAACGGATATAGCGAGTTAGAAGTGAGCCAAAAGCGCGCAGCACTTGAAAAAGTAAATGCTTACCGATACATTTAATGAACATGAAACTCGCTTAAAGAAAGTAGGCTTTGCCGACGTGGTTATGTGGTACAAATGCTATAACTTTACGTCAATGGTTGCGATTAAAGCCTAGCCCTTTCAATTTATTTCATCGCCGCGATTTAGCGGCTTAAAGCACACATCGAGAACACCATGAGTAAACTAGAACAGACTTGGTTTAACGAATGCTACACGTCGTTAATTGACAGCCCATTAGCACATTGGCTGCAAACTTTACCTGCACTTATGGATACTTGGCAGCGTACTGCTAAGCACGGCGAGTTCGATAAATGGTGCCGATTACTTAACAAATTGCCTAATACCTCGCCAAAGCAAATAGACCTTTCGACAAGTGTTACCATCGGCGCTAAAAGCGATGTGGATGAGTATACTCAAAAACAAATCGAAGGGCTTTTAAGGCAATTTATGCCATGGCGTAAAGGCCCCTTTCACGTGCACGGTATCCACATAGATACAGAATGGCGTTCTGACTGGAAATGGGACCGAGTAGCGCCTCATATTAGCTCCCTAAAAGGGCGAAACGTGTTAGACGTCGGTTGTGGTAGCGGCTATCACATGTGGCGCATGTTGGGCGAAGGCGCAAATAGGGTTATTGGTGTAGACCCTACACAGCTTTTCTTTATTCAATTTCACGCAATCAAACAGTTTATACGCAACAGCTATGGGCCTGCTAACAATATTCATTTTCTGCCAATGGGAATTGAAGACATGCAGCCTCTGCAAGCCTTTGATACCGTATTTTCAATGGGTGTGCTTTACCACAGAAAAGACCCCATGGCATTTTTACAACAGCTGAAAGATCAGCTTCGTAAAGGCGGCGAATTAATACTAGAAACCTTGGTCGTAGACGGCGATGAAACTACTGTGCTTATGGCGGGTGAGCGATATGCACAAATGAGAAACGTTTGGTTTTTACCAAGTACCGACGCCCTCACCGTTTGGCTTAGCCGATTAGGCTTTGAAAATATTCGCGTTGTTGATGTGAACCATACTACGTTAGATGAGCAGCGCTCAACATCTTGGATGGATACACAGTCTTTGAAAGATTTTCTCGATCCGGAAGATATTACTCGCACCATCGAAGGTTACCCTGCACCACAACGGGCCGTCATTGTCGCGAACAAGAAGTAGTTACTCGCGTAGCGTCTTTACCAACCTATTGGCATAATTGTTGTTACCCCAATCCAGTTGAATGTGCGAATTCTGCAATGATTGAGGTGACAACATGGATATACATGGCTTTTTAACTACGCATCAATTGCCAAGTAGTTACGCAGAGACTGCACAAAAATGGTTCACTCCATTATGTGAACAGCTGCTAAAGCACCAAGAAGGTGCAACCAAACCATTTATTGTTGGAATAAATGGCAGCCAAGGGTCAGGAAAATCTACGCTGACCAGTTTTATTGAATATTATCTATCATCGGTTCACGGCAAACAGGTGGTATCGCTATCTATCGATGACTTTTATTTTGATCAGTCACAGCGCAATGCACTAGCGATAAAAGTACACCCATTGCTCGCAACTCGCGGCGTACCGGGCACCCACAATATACCGTTAGCATTAGACACCCTGCGTAATTTAGATTCGGGGTCACGCACCTTGCTTCCCCGCTTTGACAAAGCAACCGACAACCCCTTCCCTACTGAACAATGGCCTGTAATAGCGTCGTCACCTGACTTCATCATACTTGAAGGATGGTGTGTAGGGGCTACACCACAGTCACAAAGCGAACTGAAGCCCCCTATAAATCACTTAGAGGAAGTTGAAGATCCGCTGGGTATTTGGCGTTCTTTCGTCAACACCGAACTTGCAGGCGATTACCAAACGTTATTTGCCAAAATCGATTACCGTATTATGCTCAAAGCACCAAGTTTTGATTGTGTGTATCAATGGCGACTAGAGCAAGAACATAAACTCGCTAAAAAAGCCGCAAAAAATAGCACAGGCGTGATGTCAGATGAAGAAGTGGCAAACTTTGTGCAACATTACCAACGGATTACCGAACACGCCCTTCGCCAACTGCCTAAAAAGAGCGATACCGTGTTTTATCTTGATGAAACAAGAACGATTACTAAACAGGACGTAAAACAATGACGAAAACGCTTGTTTTCACCGATATGGACGGCACGCTGTTAGACCACCATACCTACTCATTCGAGGCGGCGAAACCGGCTTTAAAAGCGTTAGAAGAAAAAGACATCCCGGTTGTTCCAACAACGAGCAAAACGTTTGCCGAGCTTCAGCCACTAAGGGAAAGCATTGGTTTAGATGGCCCATTCATCATTGAAAATGGCGCGGCTATTTTTATTCCCCACGGATTTTTTAAGCAAAAGCCCAGTGGTACCGTTTGGATAGATGGCTATTGGTGTAAAGCATTTATCTCTAATAAAAACTACTGGATTAAACTGCTTGAGAAAATGGGCAGTGAGTTCGATGGCAAATATAAGCAGTTTTCTAAGATGTCTATTGAAGAGATCCAAGAATGCACTGGCTTAGATGAGCGTTCTGCAGCCCTCGCGGCCAAGCGTCAATTTGGGGAGCCTGTTTTGTGGCTAGGTAGCGAGGAAGAAAAGCACCGCTTCTTAAAAATTGTTAAAGACCGAGGCGCGTTTCCTTTAGAAGGCGGTCGCTTTATTCATATCTCTGGTAATTGCGATAAAGGCCAAGCGCTTAAATGGCTGGCGAGTGAATACCAGAAACAGTATTTAACGAAAGTTAACACTATCGCCCTTGGCGATGGTAAAAATGACGTGGCAATGCTTGAAGCTGCACACGTTCCTATTCGCATTTTATCTCCGGTAAATCCTCCACCTGAAGTACAAAAAGAAGAGGTATACACCAGCACCCTAACTGGCCCCGAAGGCTGGAACGAAATGCTTACTCAATTGCTATCCCTATGATCAGGAGGACACATGGCTGATTTTTATCAAAATGGTGTGGTTACTACGTTACATAACTTGGCTCGTCGTCCTACCGAAGAGCTTGAAGCAGAGTTGCTTCAGTTTTCACAAAAGCGCCCGATGGCACTTATTTTACCGTCTCTTTTTTCCGAACTTGAAGGCGAAGCTCTTCCGCATATTGTGAATGAACTGACCAACGTGCCCTATCTTTCAGAAATTGTTATCGGTTTAGATAGAGCTAACGAAGAGCAATACAAGCACGCACTTAAATTCTTTGGCAAACTTCCTCAGCACCACAGAGTGCTATGGAACGATGGCCCGCGACTAAAAGCACTTGATGAAGAGCTACAGGCACAAGGATTAGCCCCTAAAGAGTTAGGCAAAGGTAGAAACGTATGGTACTGCATGGGTTACGTTTTAGCGTCTAATCGCGCTGAATCTGTAGCGCTGCACGATTGTGACATTGTGACTTACGAAAAAGATTTGCTTGCCAAGCTAATTTATCCGGTTGCAAACCCTATGTTCAACTACGAATTCTGTAAAGGTTATTACGCTCGTGTGGCTAATGGAAAAATTAATGGCCGAGTTTCGCGCCTGTTAGTAACGCCTTTACTACGTGCCTTAAAGCGCATAATGGGTGATAACGAATATTTGGAATTCATGGACAGCTTCCGCTATCCATTGGCCGGTGAATTTTCATTCAGACGTGACGTTTTGAACGATATCCGCATTCCCAGCGATTGGGGATTAGAGATTGGTGTGCTTTCTGAAATGCATCGAAATTATTCTCACAACCGCCTATGCCAGGCTGATATTTGTGACATTTACGACCATAAGCACCAAGACCTATCGCTAAATAACGACCAGGGCGGTTTGTCTAAAATGTCTATCGACATTACTAAAGCGATATTTAGAAAGCTCGCGACTCAAGGCTATACCTTTAGTAACGAAATGTTCCGTTCAATAAAAGCTACCTATTTCCGTATTGCGCTAGACTTTATAGAAACCTATCACAATGACGCGGTAATGAACGGCTTAAACTTAGACATTCACAGCGAGGAAAAAGCGGTAGAAATGTTTGCCAGCAATATAATGAAAGCGGGACAAAATTTCTTAGAAAACCCAATGGAAACACCGTTTATCCCTAGTTGGAACCGCGTTACTAGTGCGGTACCGGATATTTTAGAACGCTTATTAGAAGCGGTTGAAGCTGACACTGCAGAATATATGGAGTAAGTAATATGGCATGGGAGCACCTCCATGACAAAGTAAAGCACCATTTAGAAAGCATTTACGCCGATGTAGCGCTAGACGTCTCTTATGAGACGCTAGCCACAGAGCTAATGAATACAATAGGTATTCAGCAACAAACAGATATAGCTTCACCTCAATCTCATCACAACTATTGGGATGAAGAAGACATTATCATGATCACCTATGGTGATAGCGTGATTGATGAAGATGAGCGCCCTCTTGTTACGTTGAATAAGTTCATGCATCGTTATTGTAAGAACACAATCAATAACGTGCATATTCTTCCCTTCTTTCCTTATAGTTCCGATGACGGTTTTTCTGTCATCGACTACTCTACGGTAAACGAAGCATTAGGGTCGTGGGATGATATCGAAGCTATAGCCAAAGATTATGGCTTGATGACAGACTTAGTGATAAACCACTGCTCTGCGCGCAGCGTTTGGTTCGACAACTTTGTTAAAGGTGAAGGGCCGGGATCTGACTTTTTCTTTACCGCAGATCCGGCTGACGATTTATCGCTGGTGACCCGCCCTCGTGTTTCCCCTTTGTTGCGTGAAACCGAGACCGCCGATGGCACTAAGTATGTGTGGTGTACCTTCAGTCACGATCAAGTAGACTTTGACTTTAGAAACCCTAAAGTGCTTTTAGCGTTTATCGATATCATTAAACTGTACATTGATAAAGGCGCCAAGATATTCCGTTTAGACGCGGTTGCCTTTCTATGGAAAATTGTGGGCACAAACAGCATTAATCTGTTTCAAACTCACGAAGTCATTCGTTTAATAAGAACCCTGATTGAACACGTTGACCCATCCATCATTATCATTACCGAAACAAATATTCCAAACAGGGAAAATCTAACCTATTTTGGTAATGCAAATGAAGCCCATGCAATCTACAACTTTTCGTTACCGCCACTGCTTGTAAACACACTGGTAAGTGGTGATTGTACCTATTTGAAGAGCTGGATGATGAGCATGCCTCCTGCACAAAACGGAACGGCATACTTTAACTTTATTGCTTCGCACGATGGTATTGGGCTGCGCCCTGCAGAAGGCCTGCTTTCTGAAGAGGAAATATCTGATTTGGTTCACGCCATGCAGCACTTCGGTGGAAAAGTATCTTGGCGGGCCTCTGAGCATGGTCAGCAAAAACCGTATGAAATTAACATCACACTGTTTGACGCTCTGCAAGGCACGATAAAGGGGCCTGACAAGTATCAGGTCGACCGTTTTATTTGTGCACATGCCATTATGTTAGGCATGGAAGGTATTCCTGGTATCTATATTCATAGTTTACTGGGCACCTCTAACGACTATGAGAAAGTCGCTAACACTGGCCAGAACCGCTCGATAAACAGAAAGCGCTGGGACTTTAACGAACTAGAAGCCTTGTTAGATTCTCCGTTCTCTCAACATCACAAGGTTTTAACTCGTATTTCTCAGTTAATCCGCATACGTAAGGCACAGCCTGCATTCCACCCCAATGCTACGCAGTTTACGCTGCAATTGGGCAATCAAATATTCGGCTATTGGCGTCAGAGCTTAGACAGAAAGCAAAGTATTTTCTGTATCAGCAATATTTGTGACGAAGAGCAAACTATTTTGCTTTCTGACATTAACTTGATAGGTACAGACAACTGGATTGACCTCATTACCCGTGATGAGATTTCACTTTCCAGCGGCTTTTTACAAATGAAGCCCTACCAAGTACTGTGGATCAGTAACCAAGATTTTGAATAACCCAACTGGTCGATAAATATACCGCGGTACGGATACTGCGGTGTTATGATTAACCTACCACTCCCTCCTATTATATGTTCATGCAAGATATTAATACCTTTCTATTCGACCTAGATGGAACACTAGTAGATTCTGTGCCAGATTTAGCGAAAGCCCTGAACCTGATGCTAAGTGATTACAACCTGCCAATCTATGAGGAAGCGAAAGTAAGGCACTGGGTGGGCAATGGCGCTCGGGTTCTGGTTGAAAGAGGTTTAAGCGGTAATACAAAAATTAACCACGCTTTTAGCCAAGAAGAAGTTGATATCGCGCTAGACAAATTTCTTATCTGTTACAGAACATTAGAAACCAAAAGCACCGTGCTTTACGACGGTGTTGCCGCCACGCTCAAAACTCTTAAAGCGCATGGCTTTACACTTGCGTTAGTAACAAATAAACCTTCAGAGTTTATAGAACCAATCCTTACATCGTTTTCATTGTTGCCCTTGTTTTCAATTACCATTGGCGGTGACACGCTTTTAGAGAAGAAACCCTCTCCTTTACCGCTTATGCATGCCTGTGAAAAATTGGGCGTTTTACCCTCTGAATGCGTAATGGTAGGCGATTCTAAGAATGATATTCTTGCCGCTAAAGCCGCGAATATAAAAAGTATAGGCCTTACCTATGGGTACAATTACGGTGAAAGTATTGCGACCTACCAGCCTGACTGGGTGTTCGATAGCTTTAGCGACATTCTGTCGTTGCGCGCTTAAATTAAACCCAAACACGGGGGCCAAAAGCTGAAGAAGGAAAATACTCCCCGCTTTCTTTTATTTCACGCTTTAACCTTTGGTATAACGCGGCTTTTTCTGTAATATCCGCGTGTTAAATATTTCAAGGAGTGACGGGTATGTCATCAAAATGGCTTTCATTAGAAGAAGCTCTGGCCAAAGCATTAGACGCGGCGTACGCCATTGACGACGTAGAGCAAGTGAGCATTTTTGAGGCTAACAATCGCATTTTGGCGCACGACCTTGTTGCCACCCTTGATGTACCGCCTTGGGACAATTCAGCAATGGACGGCTACGCCGTTAACGTTGAAGACCTTTCTGGCAGCAATGAACTCGAAGTTCAAGGTATTATCACAGCAGGTATGGAAGCCGATACCCCGCTACAAAAAGGTAAGGCATTTAAAATAATGACTGGCGCCCCTATTCCGAACAACGCCAATGCCGTTGTTATGGTAGAAAATACCTCTGAGTGCAACGGCAATGTGGAGATAGACAAACGCCCCATCGCCCACGAAAACATTCGTAAAAAGGCCAATGATATTGGCTGTGGCGATACGCTCGTTCATAAGGGCACTCGACTGCGCGCCGAGCACCTCATGCTACTGTCTTCACAAGGAAAAAGTAAAATAGACGTTTTCCGAAAGCTGCGCGTGGGGGTTGTCGCTACAGGCTCTGAACTAGCTGCACCGGGCGAAAGCCGCGCCGCCACTCAAATTTTCGAATCGAACCGGGTAGGCATTGCCAGTATTTTGCAAAACGAAAACGTTGAGCTTATCGACTTTGGCATTGTTGAAGATAACGAAGTTTCGCTACGGGAACTTTTCATTGAGGCTAGCAAGCGCGTTGACGTCATGGTAAGTAGCGGCGGCGTATCGGTAGGCGATGCCGACTATGTTAAAGATATTATTGCAGAGCTAGGCAGCATAGACTTTTGGAAAGTGGCAGTTAAACCAGGTAAGCCTTTTGCCTTAGGTAAAATAAATAATACGCTTTTCTGTGGCCTACCTGGTAACCCTGTGTCGTCATTTGTCACCGCAAAGTTACTGGTTGTGCCCGTTATCAAAAAAATGCAAGGAGAAGCAAAGCCCCACGAGCCGCTCTTTATTAACGCCACTATCACAACGCCTTTAAAGCGCCGTGCAGGCCGTCGGGATTTTCAGCGGGCCACCATGGCTAAAAATGTACAAAGTGAATGGGAAGTCACGCCATTTAAATCGCAGAGTTCTGGGGTAATGACGTCAATTACATCTGCAAACTGCCTGATGATAGTACCTGAGGAAGTAAGCGAATTAAAAGAAGGCGATACGGTTCAAGTAATGCCTCTTCATTTTTAAATAAAGTATGCACTTGAAGGGTTAACGTACATTATTCAATTCCACACGCTTTAACCTATTAAGCAAGAGCACTAATACATAAACCGACACACTGCTCGCACCTTAGCGATAACTTAAGAGACACATTGCCGTGAATAAAAAACGCTTTCTTTTAGAAGGTAGAGATATTTTAAAACTAGCTTGGCCTTTACTGGTTGCTCAAATTACGCAAATGCTAATGGGCGTGAGCGATACCATCATGGCAGGCCGTTACAGTGCAACCGATATGGCAGCCGTAGCGCTGGGCTTCAGTATTACCGTACCTTTGCTGTGTTTTATTCAGGGGATTGCGTTAGCGCTGCCCCCTATTATTTCTCGTTTACAAGGAAATCGGAATTTAAATGGCATTGCCGATGCTAGTCAACAGGCAGGCTACTTGGTCTTTTTTGTAGGCGTACTGGTGGCGGGTTTAATTCCCTTTACAGCAAGTATTGTTGCTTTATTCCCAATGGCCTCAGAACTATACAGTATAACCGTGGACTACGTACTATACGTGTTATTTGCAATGCCCGGTTTTGCACTTTACCAGTGGCTAAGAAACTACTGCGAAGGGTTAGGCAAAACCAAGCCAACAATGACTATTACTGTAATTGGACTGATGGCCAACATAGTAGGTAACTATCTATTCATTTACGGCGCTGGACCGATTCCCGCAATGGGCGGTGCAGGGTGTGGTATTGCAACAGCCATCGTTATTTACACCATGCTTATCGCCACAGTGATATACGTACGCTTTGCGCCAGCTTTGCAAAAATATAACCTGTTCGGGCAGCTATACAAACCAAACTTGGCCACCATAACGAGAACGTTCAAACTTGGGTTACCTATCGCCATGACCATTCTGTTTGAGGTGACCTTATTTTCACTGGTTGCACTGCTGCTTGCTCCATTTGGCGCAACAACCGTTGCCGCACATCAAGTTGCACTGAATTTTTCAGCCCTCATGTTTATGTTTCCTATGAGTATAGGTATGGCAGCGGCTATTCGAATAGGCTACCGAATTGGCCAAAACAATCAGCGGCAAGCTAAAATTGCAGCTCGCACCGCCATTTTTATTGGTTTTTGCTCTGCCGTGTGCACCGCAACATTTACACTGCTAGCTAAAGGCTTCATCATTGGCCTTTATACCAGTGACGACGCGGTTTACACCCTTGCCAATGCGCTCCTTATCTACGCCGCCCTATTTCAGCTATCCGACGCGGTACAGGTTATTTCGGCCAATGCATTACGTGGCTATAAGGATACTACAGCGATGTTTCTCATTACCTTTGTCTCATACTGGTTAATCGGCCTACCGACTGGCGTAGTCTTAGGCAGAACCAGTTGGATAACTACAGAGCCAATGGCAGCTGCGGGCTTTTGGATTGGTATTATCGTAGGTTTAAGCGCGGCGGCGATCATGTTGGGCGCACGCCTTCTTTATGTTCAACGCCCTAGTAATGCAGCGCGTTTAAACGCCGTGTAGCTTAGCTTACTGTTTGCCTAAGCGTCTTTTGGCTTTTTACTCTGTGCGAGATTATGACTGGGTAAAATGAAAAGACGGCTTATGCGCGACCAATCCTGTGGTGTGTCTATATCGAATTGCGCATTCGGTGTAGGCACCATGGTTACCCTTCCCGCCTTTAAGTATTTGTTAATAACTGGCTTAGCGCCCACATCCCCGCGAAGTGAAAGTAGCTCGTTAAACATGTCTTTGGGGAATATGGCTGGTACCGTTAACCGTGCACCCGAATTGTTTGCTACGCCTGGCTTTTCACGACTGATATGCCATTGGCTGCAAACAATATTATTAGGGTTCTTTTGCGACGCTTCGATAAGCCGCAACACGTCACTTTCAACAAGGCACGGCAAATCTGCCAATGAAAATAAAACGTGAGTGGGCCAGTCCGCTTCCTTTTGGCAATCTGGTTTAAGTGTACCTTCAGAAATGGTTTTATCTTTTAGCGCGGCTTGTGAAGAAATCGACAGAACATGTTTTACACCTACCCGAATACTGGAAGCCATCCCCTCTTTCCACGCCGTGTTACATACAAGGTTAACCGGTAGCTGACTCAACTGAGCTTCTATACTTGAATGCCACTTACCCGTAACAACAGTGACTTGGTTTTGAACCGGTAACGTTGACTGATTGCACGCCCTTGTAAACAAAGCCCTAGAAGCAGAAGCCGATGGCGCGGTAAGGTATATCTCTTTTGCTTTAATGAGCGTACGTACGCTGTGCTCAATAAGAGGTAATGAAGAAACGGGATGAGTAGATAGCAGCTTATTACCCTTGTAACGGGCGCTTTGCCCGCCAGCAAGTAATACGAACGCTATATTATAATCACCTAAATTCAAATTCCGCGTGCTCATCAGCGATTGTCGTTTATACCTAACGGCTACGACTTAGCCCTTTTATGGCTTCAGTTAGACCTTCAAGGGTTAACCCATACATTCTCTGTTCCATGATCTCTCGGATGATCTTGATAGATGAATAATAAGGCCAATAGTTTTCAGGTTGCGGATTAAGCCACACGGCATTGCTAAAATGATTCAACAAACGCTGCATCCACACACTACCCGGCTCTTCATTCCAATGCTCTACGCTGCCACCTGGATAGGTTATTTCGTAAGGCCCCATAGTGGCGTCACCGACAAATATCACCTTGTAATCTTTACCGTAGCGATGAATGATATCCCAAATAGGAATACGCTCTTTCTCCCGCCGTAAATTGTCTTTCCACACCTCTTCATATACACAGTTATGAAAATAAAAGTACTCTAAGTACTTAAATTCGGTTTGTACGGCAGAAAAGAGCTCTTGGGTACTCTTAACGTGGGGATCCATTGAACCGCCTACATCAAAGAACATTAACACTTTAACCGCGTTGTGGCGCTCTGGCGCCATGTGAATATCAAGCAGGCCGCCTTTCTTCGCGGTTTCGCCAATGGTAGTAGGTACATCTAAGTGTTCGCTAGCACCTGTGCGCGCGAATTTACGCAGTTTCCGAAGCGCCACTTTAATGTTGCGCGTACCTAACTCAACATCAGAACTTAAGTTTTTAAACTCTCGCTTATCCCACACCTTAGCGGCAGAGAATTTGCGGTTTCCTTTCTGACCTATACGTACACCTTCCGGGTTGTCGCCATAGGCGCCAAACGGCGACGTACCGCCAGTGCCTACCCACTTATTTCCCCCCCTGATGGCGCTTTTCTTGTTCTTCCAAGCGCTTTCTCAAGGTGTCCATAAGTTCGTCAAGTCCGCCAGCTTTACGCAGCGCTTCACGTTCCTCCGGGCTCAAGTTTTTTTCAATCTCTTTACGCAGCCACTCTTCTGGGATGTCTTTACCGAACAAATCGACAGACTCTACCCCTTCAAAATAATCAGCAAATGCCCTATCGAACTTATCGTACTGGGTTTCGTCTTTCACCATAATGGTACGAGACAAGCTGTAGAAAGCTTCGATGTCGGCATATACCACGTGATGCTCCAACGCTTTGAGCAAATCAAGTAACTCGCGGAGCGTGGTTTTAACCTGATACTTTCGCAGTGTATAAAAAAACTGAATAAGCATTAGCGACGCGCCATAAAGACCAGTTTTTCAAACAAATGAATGTCTTGCTCATTTTTAAGTAAAGCACCGTATAGTGGCGGTATTGATGCTTTGCCGTCTTTTGAATGCAGCGCTTCAGGTGGAATATCTTCAGCGACAAGTAGCTTTAACCAATCTATCAGTTCAGAGGTAGAAGGCTTCTTCTTGAGGCCAGGTACATCGCGAATTTCGAAAAAGGCTTTCAACGCTTCATCAAGCAGATTTTTCTTTAGATCCGGGAAATGCACATTTACGATTTCTTGCATTTCATCTGGGTTCGGGAACTGAATATAGTGGAAGAAACAACGACGCAAAAAGGCATCTGGCAGCTCTTTTTCATTGTTCGACGTGATAATTACAATAGGACGCTGCTTCGCGACTACACGCTCTTGTGTTTCGTAAACGAAGAATTCCATCTTATCGAGCTCTAACAGTAAGTCGTTAGGAAATTCGATATCGGCTTTATCAATTTCATCGATGAGGAGAACGGGACGTTTTTCTGCACTGAATGCTTCCCACAGCTTACCTTTTACAATGTAATTACTGATGTCGTGAACGCGATCGTCACCTAATTGGGAATCGCGAAGGCGCGATACCGCGTCGTATTCGTACAAGCCCTGCTGCGCTTTCGTAGTTGACTTAATATGCCATTGGATGAGTTCAGTACCTAAACTCTCGGCTAGCTCTTCGGCAAGCATGGTTTTACCTGTGCCCGGCTCACCTTTAATAAGTAGCGGGCGCTCTAAGGTAATGGCAGCGTTAACCGCCAGCTGTAAGTCTTTGGTTGCGATATAATTAGACGTGCCACTAAAAGCCATTATTGTTGTACTCCGTTTAATTTTTCGTCTTTGCAATTTTTACTATATTATCAAGGCACCTAGATGATTGCCCATAGATATAACATATAGCTAAAAAACACTTTGCATTTTACAGTTTGGGACCAATGATATAGGGGTATGACGAAATCCCCTAATTTAGGCTGTGAATTATTAACTATCACGTGCGCTGAATTATTAACTACTAAAAAGGTCGTACAGATCACGACAGACGGGGTTTCCTTTAAATCAGGAACGAGGTAAGGATTTATAATGAACGTATTTGACGACAATTCCCTATCTATTGGCCGCACGCCACTAGTTAAGCTAAACCGCGTAACATCAGGTAATGTGTACGCTAAGATTGAATCGCGCAACCCAAGTTTCAGCGTTAAGTGCCGTATTGGTGCGAACATGATTTGGGATGCTGAAAAGCGCGGTGTCCTTACCGAAGGTAAAGAGATTGTAGAGCCTACCAGCGGTAACACAGGTATAGCGCTTGCGTTTGTCGCTGCCTCTCGCGGTTACAAACTAACGCTTACTATGCCTAGCAGCATGAGCCTAGAGCGCCGCAAGCTACTTAAAGCATTAGGCGCAAACCTAGTGCTAACAGAAGCGCCTAAAGGCATGAAAGGTGCGGTTGCTGCTGCACAAGAAATTGTGGCTTCAGATCCAGATAAGTACGTATTGCTGCAGCAGTTTGACAATCCTGCTAACCCGGCAATTCACGAAAAAACCACTGGCCCTGAGATTTGGGAAGATACAGACGGTAAAGTAGACGCATTTGTAGCAGGTGTTGGTACCGGTGGTACGATTACCGGTGTAAGCCGATACCTAAAAAATACCCAAGGTAAAGCTATTACGTCTATCGCAGTAGAACCAACGGACTCACCGGTTATCACGCAAGCGCTTGCGGGTGAGGAACTCACACCTGGACCACACAAAATCCAAGGCATTGGCGCAGGTTTCATTCCAGGTAACCTAGACTTAGACTTAATTGACGAAGTTGAGCAAGTAACCAACGATGAATGTATGGATATGGCGCGTAAGCTTATGACCGACGAAGGTATTCTTGCCGGTATTTCTTCTGGTGCTGCAGTTGTGGCTGCAAAGCGCTTTGCCGAACGCGCAGAGAACAAAGACAAAGTAGTGGTTGTTCTGCTAGCTAGCGGTACCGAACGTTATCTAAGTAGCCCGCTGTTTGCTGGTGCATTTGACGAGCAAGAAGAAGTTCAATAAAAACGCAACGTTTTTAATTAGAGAAGCGAGGCATTTGTTGAAGCCTCGCTTTTTTTGTCTCAATCAGCCTTAGATGACTTCCCTATACTACCTCTTGCGTTACGCCCCCCATTCCTTATTTTGCTTTTCCATTAAATATTGTGAATAATCAAGCAATAGCTTATTGAAGCGAACAGTACATTGACTTCATTAAGATATAAAACTATCAATAAGAAACGGACGTCTTCAAATTAAGGTATATCAAATGAAAACGCGTATGTGGTACGCCCTTTTGGGGCTTTTTACAGTTTTGATTGATTTTATCCGGCTGCGGTGAAAAAGAAGAAGGCATTGGCCGCTACGGCATGCTAGACGAGAGCACTCCCGAATACACTACCGTGAAATTTCTAAAAAGTGTTTATGAAGACGACAACTTAGATACTGCGATACAGCTTTCTAGCGAAAAATTATCCAGAATACTCACCCGATATCACACGAATAGTAACGTTCAACGCCACTTGCTTAATTTAAAATACGACACAGTGACAGTTACCCCTCAAAGCGCGGGACGGGTTGGCAGAAACGAGTTTGCAGAAAAATCAACGATTACCGTGTTTTTAAGCGGCAACTATAACGGCGATAAAGTAGAAGACCTACGAAGCCTGGATTTGATTAAAGAAGATGGCGAGTGGAAGGTTAACAAGATTCACCCTGACGCCTATTTATAATTAGCAAGAAGCACTGTTTTTATAACCAGCACTTCAGTCTTTTGCTATAGGTAAAAATAAAAGAGAAATTTTCCGGCTTTCAATCTAAAAAACCTTTCGTTTTTATTTTGTGTGTTGTTTTTGTTTGATAATCTGTTCCAAATAAAAAGTGATATACGGAAATTTTCCACCTTACATAAAGGATTTTTTCCTTACACTAAACTGTTAGATGGCACGGAGGTTTAGGTGACTACTGTAATCGTTGCAGATATTTTTGGTAAAACACCAGCTCTTGAAGAGTTGGCAAATATCATTTGTAAGAACCATCTCATCGTCGACCCGTATGACGGTCAATATAAAATGTTCCAAACTGAAAGCGATGCATATGAGTATTTCTCCTCTAATATCGGCTTGGGAAATTACAGCAAGCATTTGATTAACTCGCTAACCAACTTGGATTCTTCTGTAAACCTCGTCGGATTCAGTATCGGTGCTGCTGCCATTTGGAATCTCTCAGAAAGTTTTGCATCTTCACGCATAAAAAAAGCCATATGCTTTTACGGGTCTCAAATAAGAAATAACCGAAAAGTTGTTCCACTATTTCCAGTTACTCTTGTTTTCCCAAAAACAGAAAAACACTTTTCGGTACCAGAATTAATCTCGGAATTGCACAACACAGAAAGAACCGAAATTAGGCAGGTGCCTTATTTTCATGGTTTTATGAATAAGTGCTCAACGAATTTCAACTTGCAAGGATACGAAAGTGAGCTTCGAACACTTGCGGCTAATGCCATCTAACAAAAAAATCAAGTCACTCACTTCGTTCGCTGGGACGCATACATGCGGGGCGGCTTCGCCATTATGCCCCACATGCCTGCGCCCCTTATTTAAAAGTTAGCAGCCATTAGCATTGAGGATTTGAATGTACACCCCAAAAAATATGGAAATGTCAGATATGCGAACTATCAGCGCATTCATATCTGATTTTGGTTTTGGCACATTAATCACCCAAGATTTGGAGGCAACGCGCCTACCTCTGATTTTTGATACATCAGAAAATGCGAATGGTTGCATAATAGGACATATGGCTCGAGCCAATCCGCAGTGGAAAGGCCTTTCTGGAAAGCGAGTCTCTGTTCTTTTTAATGGGCCGCATTCCTATATTTCACCTACTTGGTATGTTTCAAACCCAGCGGTCCCAACATGGAACTACGCTTCAGTACATTGTTTTGGAACATTTCATGAACTGAATGCAGATGAAACGCTTAACGCAATAAATTCTTTGATTCATAAGTACGAACCAGAGATATTAGATAACTTAGATCTCATGCCGCAAAAATACATTCAGAAATTATTAAACGCTGTAGTAGGTTTTAAAGTGGTAGTAACCGATATTCAAGGAAAAGAAAAACTGGGGCAGCACAAGAAAAGCCAAGATCAACTTGGCGTTTATGAAGCATTACTTGGTAGCCAAAACAACGATTCAGTTCAGCTCGCTAATTATATGAAACAGCGCGGAGTAGGCCATGGCCGCTAACAAAACGCTGTTGCCGCTCACTTCGTTCGCTGGGACGCAAACACGGGGCCGCTTCGCGATTGTAGCCCCGTGCCTGCGCCCCAAAGCTTAGTGTTATGCATCAGGATGAACATGCAAAATAAACTCTTTTTTGTCACTTTAATATTAGTAGCCGGTTTTTCGTTCTTAGCAGGTAAATATTTTACACTTTCAAAAAAGAGTTCAGAATACATAGATGCGTTAGTCACAACTGTCAATTTGTCTTCCGATCGTTGGAATGACATCCAGCTTCTTACTGCTTTATATGAAGCCTCATTGGAGGACAAAGAAACGGCTAAGTTTCAGTATGTTCTTGCGGTGTCGCTCATGTATCGTGACGATATTCGATTGAGAGATATCTATAAAAATGACTATGGTTTAAATACAGGAACCTACAGTACAAACAACGCCGTCATTGAATCTTTGAAGCAATATGGTTATAGAGAGTGCGCTAATCTAGAAGGCGCAGATTTAGTCCATTGCAACTTGGATGTTTTGGAAAATGATGCATAACAACTCAATAAAAACCGAGTGTCTCCCTGACATTTTTTCGGTCCATAATTAGCTG
>NZ_CACSIG010000085.1:0-570 GCF_902705815.1 Alteromonas infernus | reverse complement strand
TTGTCGTTATTAAAGCGAGTAAGCGTTGTTTAGTGCATCGGTAATAGTATTAGCTTGAACAGCACTGAAAACAAACCCGTAGCCAAAGAACAAACAAAGCGAGAAAGCGACAGCTAACCAGGTTTTATTGAGCCCTTGCTTGATGTAGTAAGCAGGGCCGCCACGGAACTCGCCGTTTTCGTCACGTACTTTGTATAGCTGGCCTAACACACTTTCAGCAAAACCGGTGGCCATACCTAGAAGGGCTATCATCCACATCCAAAAAATTGCGCCAGCGCCACCTAGTGATATAGCAACTGCAACGCCAGCTAAGTTACCGGTACCCACGCGAGCCGATAAACTGGTACACAAAGCTTGGAATGAACTTATGCCGTCTTTACTAGAGGTGTTACTGCCCTTCAGTAGGCTGAACATATGACCGAAGTGCCTAAGCTGCACACCACCAAGTTTTACGGTAAACCAGATACCACATGCAAGTAGCATGATTATAAGTACCTGGCCGTCTCCCCGACAGAATATGTTAACTAATGAAACGTAATTCGTTTATCACGTCACTTTCCTTCGTTATTT
>NZ_CACSIG010000084.1:0-95011 GCF_902705815.1 Alteromonas infernus | reverse complement strand
GATTGTTTCTTNACGGNTTNNCNNCNTTCGCTGGGCAAACAAAAAAGGGGCATCATTGATGCCCCTTCTTGTTTCTATAAAGCAGTTTTAATGAGTTTGATAAAGTACCTTACCGGTAGCAAAGGTTAACCTGACATTACCATTACTATCTTCATCACAGTAAATATTGTTATTCAAACTGGCTTCTCTTTCTGAGTCTGCCAGTAAGAAGTCAGACTCCCATATAAGTTCGCCTGAATGCATATCTAATGCGTACACTTTTGATTTAGCTTGGCTAGAATCATATTGCAGATCATCGGTTAAGTTAAACTCAGGGGAAATGACATATGTCACGCCGTGAGCTTTTATATCAGAAAACTCGCTACAATAGTCAAGGCGATTTGCTGATGTCATTCTGGAGATTTCAATGCTTGAATCAGAGTAAACAGAAACAAAGCTGTCATCAACAACGTTATAAATGTGATTGAAAAGAAGCGCTTGTGGGTTGGTGCTGTTAACGTTAATTCTCTCTCTAACCATGATGGATACAAAGGGGCTATCATCAACGTATGCGTTCACAATAGCTGGCTCATCGGAGATAAGATACACCTCTTGCTCCGTTGGATATTTAACTTTTCTAAAAACTTCAAAGCCTTCAGGTGTCTTTTGTAAAATAACGAGATGATCGTCAACAATCATCGCAATATAATTGTTTTCCTGCCAAGTATAACCACTCAGCCCTCTGATTCGTCCGCTTCCCTCAAGGCCCCATAAGGTTAGTTGCGCCACTTCCTCCATGCTGTCTTGTTCAACAATGAAGAGCTCTCTGTTCACTCTTACGAAGACATAGTCAACACCGGCCACGTTAACAAAATCAAATTCTGGAGGGCTACCATTCACATTAATCGCGTATTCTGACACTGCATTGCTGTTAAAACTTTTTCTCACTAACGTAGAGTCAAATACTTCCCAACCGTAAGTATCAAGAGATGTGGTCGACAAAGAAATAAAGGTAGGCTCTAGTTCAGCAGCCGCTTTTTCAGTGAATGAAGTACTTCTATCTTCATTTAAGCTAAATACCCCTTTCAAACTTCCTACCGCATAGCCATCTCTTGTGGCAGCAATGTTTCCCAAAACCTCATAATTGTCGACGTCTGAAATTAAATTTTCTACAACAGGGTCAGGTGTGCTGTTGGTAGCTACTGTAAGGGTGTGTTTGAGCCTTGTCGCATAATCGCGATTTCTCACTTCTATTTCAAAGTTAACGTCTAGCGGGTAGCCAAAATTAGGCACAAATGCTTTCCATTCAATGCTACCGTCATCGGTTATTTGCATATCTAACGGCGAGGTAACTAACCTAAATTCGAAGGGTCCGTTCCCCTGGGCATTTAATATCTCAATATTATTTGAATATATTTCACCCACCTGCAGGTTAGACGCTAAGCTCGCTAGCTCTATTTGTGGTTGGCTTTGTTTAACATAAACCGACACCGTCACAGGGTCTGACTCCACCTTCCCATCAAAAGCGATAACCTGAAGCTGATATTGACCTGACTGCGAAAAGCTTACGCGAGTATTGTTAAAGCCGTTATTTTGAAATGAGACGTTAGCACCTTCAGGGGCCGATAGAACGCTCCACTGAAAAGTAAGAAGGTCATCATCAATATCACTACTTTCGCTTGTGTCTAATAACATAAAAACGTTGCGGTCAGCTTCAAGTGACGTAGATGCCACATTAACAAGTGGCGCCGTATTTTCAGCATCTAAATAGTTTTGATTACCAATAAAAGAAAAAGGAATAACAAGTGTAGGCTCTTCAGCATTATTGATATCGCTGAAAAGGCCAACAGAGACAAGCCCTTCTTCTTTTTCTTTGATTATAAGTGTGCTTGAGCCCGTGATAGCGAGGGCAAGAGACGGTGAAGTGAATGAGCCAGGTTGCATAGTCGTAATATCAACGTAACCATAAGGAGAAATGTAGATTCTGCCTTCAGGCACTAGCACTGGGTTATTTTCGGAAATCGTCGTGTCGACATCTACGTCATCAATAAATACTGTAACACCTGATGACGCGTACGTAAGCAGCCCGTTTACGGTGGCTGACTCTGTGTATTGTTCACCAACAGATGCTTCAATCGTACCCTCGAAGGTTGCAACCATTCGTGAATTGTCGATGGTTAGGCTATCAAATGACAGGAGCCCCTCAAACGACTCGCCATTAGAAGACACAGACGATACAGACAACGCACCTTTACCATTGAAGGTATAAGGCCCCAAAGCGCAGTTTATGTATTCAACCTCAGAGGTATCATTTTTTAACTCGCCAACAATTAACTCTCCAGACTCACAGTCTACCCCTGTCGGTTGCTCGTGATCCGTTAACACTCGGTCAAAACGGGCATAAGGGAATTCGTCTGCATGCGCTAACATTACAGACGTATCTAAAGCCGACGTTACATAATAGGCAATATCATAAGCAGAAGTGCTGTCGACTACTGCTTCATTTTTAAGCCCATCATACTTGCTAAAAAGTCCGCTTGGAGGAGGGGTTGGATTGGTAGGTGTTACAGGGGTAGGTGAAGGGGATGAGGAATCTCCGCCTCCCCCTCCGCATGCTGATAATACCGATAAAGTGACGACGGCAACCGCACTATGTTTGATAAGGCTAACTATGCTGTTCATATTACACTCGTAATTATGAGCATGCTTTATAAGAACATCGGAAAAATAGAAGAGGCAATGCTTTAGAGAGGTAAACTTACTTAACTTTATCCAAAACGCGACAACTAAAACTATCCATGTTTTTAAACGGTAAGAATGCTCGATTTTTCTGCTGATTCAACACGAAAAGTTAAACATTAATCTTCGTCTTTTCAAGCCCTATTTCATTGATACCCTACAACGCCACTGGCAAATGCCCTGTCTTAACCCAGATGATTGTTTCTTCATCAACGTATGGATGATGCTGACTCATATGCGGGCTTCTTATCCATGTACCTTTGGGGTATTTACCATGCTCGTCTTTAAAGGTCCCCGACAGTACAAATATTTCTTCCCCACCGAAATGCTTGTGGGGCTTAAATACCTCGCCAACAGGCCACTTAACCAGCGCAACATGTTCATGCTCAAAGTTGTGAAGCGGCATCACCTCTAAACCGCCCTGCCCTTGCAGCCATTCTGCCGTATTCGTGTTCACTCTAACCTCAGCTAAATCGCGCTTATCAAACTGATTGAGTTTAACCAAGATCACACAGCCTTCGTTACTAAACGGGCTGTGTTTACTGCCCGGAGGATTTCGCAAATACGTGCCCGCCGGATAATCACCGTGCTCGTCAGAAAATACACCTTCTAATACGAGAATCTCCTCACCATAGGGATGGCTATGCTGTTTAAAGCTAGCGCCAGCGTCGTATTTCACCACACTCGTTGTATGGCCTGACTCCTTTGCTTCACGCTCTAACGGTTTACGCCATACCGTGGAAGATGGCGACGGCTGCCACTCTTGCTTCTGCGTATTAATAGCTAGGCGTTCATCAAAGTTCATATTTAACATTTAGGTCACCGATTGGTATTGGCGCGTTATCGCTCTTTTATTAAAGACCGCTACTCAGGTCTTAGCATTTCAAAGAAGTTTTCTTGAGAAATCGTATAGTAATCTCCCTTCCCTCCACCACGGCTCACCGGCGCGCTTTTAAGCGTGCTGTAAACGCCGTTTTCGATAAGCGATTTGTTAATATGGACGCCCACTACCTCGCCCATAATAAACCAGCTATTCACGTCATCGCCTGAGGCTGATTTTAGCTGTACCACATCAGTAAGCTTGCATTCCATGCTTACTTTGCTGTCTTTTACGCGTGGAACCTGCACTATTTCACTGTCTACAGTCTGAAGCCCTGCATGGTCGAACTCGCTCTCCTCTGGGGCCAGAGGCTTACTGGTTGTGTTCATCGCATTAACTAAATCTTCCGATACAAGATTCCAGCAAAACTCACCGGTTTCCTGTACGTTGATTAACGAATCTTTTTTGCTGCCTACCACTGAAAAACCAATAATCGGTGGCGTATAGTTTAGCGCGTTAAAAAAGCTGTAAGGCGCGAGATTAAGTATTCCGTCTTTCGATCTTGTCGAAATCCAACCAATAGGTCGCGGCGCAATGATGGCGTTAAACGGGTCATGTGCGAGACCGTGGCCGTTTTTAGGTTGGTAAAAATGCGTGTGTGACAAAACCATTCCTTAAAAAGTGTGATAGTGTAATTGATAGCTCTGATATGACTACGTCTCCTCCCGTTTTCAAGATTAATAAGGTAGTTTATGACTGCACGCAGTGTCGCATTTTCCAGAACCCGACTCACAGAACTTATGGTGCCCTCCTTCGCTAACTTTGGTGGCAAAGTACATGGCGGCGTCATTTTATCTTTAATGGACAAAGTGGCCTATTCCTGTGCAAGTAAGCATGCTGGCGCATATTGCGTAACCGTTACGGTTGATGGCGTAGAGTTCTTACAGCCCGTTGAGGTTGGCGATTTACTTCATCTAGATGCTACTGTCCACTATGTTGGGAATACATCGTTAGTGGTGGGCATTAAAGTAACAACGGAAAACATAAAAACCAACGAAGTGAAGCATACCAACAATAGCTTTTTTACTATGGTGGCCAAAGACGACAGCGGTACGCCGGTTTCTGTCCCTGAACTTGAACTCACAAACCATCATGAAATGCGCAATTTTGTAACCGCTATTCGCCGCAGTAAAATTCGCAAAGAAGCACAAGTTAAGCTTCAACGTGATTATGATGCTTTCATTCCTAAAGAAGACTTTGCGCTAGTTGATGCACGCCGATGTGTATTGACGTTCGATAGAGACAGCTAATCGGACTTGTTTCAGCCCCTGTTTCAAATGATAGCTGCATTAACCTTAGCTTCAGCACGAAAGATATAGGTTTGGTAAACGCAAGTGTTTCATACTGGCGCTAAACAAAAAAAGCAGGCCAAATAGGTCAGCCTGCCTTTTGTTTTTATCCGTGTTTTACCGCATTGTTAGAAGCGATACGCGACTTTGCCGTATACAAAACGGCCTGTGAAGCCGTAAGGCGAGAAGCCTGAGTATGAGAATAAACGAGAGAACGTAGTTACATCGTCTACCAAATCTCGGGTTGGCTCTGGGTATACATCGAATACATTGTTGGCACCTACCGATACGGTTAACCCTTCTGTCAACGCTATACGAACATCCAAGTCAGTGATCCATTCCGAAGGAAGAATTTCGTTGCGGGCTTCAATTGAAGAAGGATCTTCCACTTCACCATAGCGTGTGGTGCGAAGCGTAGTGGTGTAACGGTCGTAGTTCCATGTAACGCCCAAGTTTAACTTACTGTCTGGCGAGCTCGTTTCAAAACGACGAAGCTCAACATCGCTGAACAGGTTGTCTTGGTCAAAGCCTGCATTTTGAAGCACTTCAGGCGCATCAATTACGCTGGTTACTTCATTGTCGTTAAAGTTAGCACCTGCGTTAAAGTTAAACGCACCGTAATCTGCCGTGTTCAATGTATAGGTAGACACAATATCAACACCTTCGGTACGGGAATCTATGGCGTTTAAGAAGAAACGCGCCTGATTAGCACCCGTGCCTTCTAGTAGTGCTTCAATTGCTTCACCCGATAAGTTGTTAGACAGCACAATACGGTCATCAATATCGATGCGATAGAAATCTACCGTTAAGTTAAAGTCAGCCGTTGGGGAATATGTGAAGCCCGCGCTGTAGTTATCCGACTCTTCTGCATCTAAACCTGGGCTACCCAGCGCTTGTGCCACATCGCTTGAAGGTGCAAATGTCCCGGTTTCAGTTGGCTCGCCGTCAACAAATACGGTAGCAATTGAGGTGAAAAACTGCTGTTGAAGCGACGGTGCTCTAAAGCCTGTTGATACCGATGCGCGAAGTGCAAACGCATCGCTCAAGGTTACACGGTGCGACATCTTCCAGTTGAACGTGCTACCAAAATCAGAATAATCTTCATAACGACCGGCAACAGCAACGTTCCAGTTCTCTACCACATCAGCTTCCAAGTCTACATAGAAGCTATAGTTGTGACGGCTGTTGTCACCGGCCGACTCTGGTGTAAAACCAGGGAACACTTGAGAGCCAGCTGCACCAAACGGCCCGTCAACGGGGTCGGTCACAGCTCCGCCTGGACCGAAGGTACCTTGGATGTACGAGTTCTCTTCACCCGCTGTAATATCATAACCTTCGTGGCGATATTCTGCGCCCATTGCAAAGTTCATTTCGCTGTAAAACAGCCCTGTATCGACCAGACGAGATGCGTCTGCATTAATGATAGTCGTATCGTACTCAAGGGTACCCGCGTCAAACTCAGTCTGACTTGTTGGGCCAAGGGATGTATTTAGCGTGTTAACAACACCGTACTCTAGCTCGTTACCGCCGTGCGTAACTGATAGGTCATAATTCCATACATCGCCGTAGCCTTTAATTCCGGCGATAAGCGACATATCTGTGATGTCGGTCTGAATAGCAGGTAAGAAGCCGTCAGGGTAAATTTCAACAATGTTGCGCGAGTCTTGTGCACGGCGATAGAAACCACTGCCTAGCGAGTCACGGGTGCTGTAGCCTGCTGTAGTGTAAAACTCGACGCTATCGGTAAGTGCTTTACCGGCATTAATAAACAGCGCGTAGTCTTCTACCTCACCATTACCGTATACGTGGTTATAGCGATTTACTGTGAGTTCACGTGGGTCGAGGTTGCCGTCTGCATCACGAGCATAGTTTTCTCGCTGATCGTAGTCGGCACGATTTGCTTGGCCGCGGTCGCGATATTCACCTGAAACATTTACAAAGCCATCGTCGCCCCACTCAAAACCCACGTTTCCACGAAGGGTAAAGGTTTGGCCGTCGGTTACCTCTCGGTCACTTCCTTCGGTGAACGCTAGGTCGCCGTTTGCGTCAATACCAACACTTTCAAGGTTTGGCACGCCGTCCATTGTGGTGACGTTAGCACCGTAAGTTGCCGATACTTCACCGCCTTCAGCGGCGTCTTTCAATACGATATTAATTACGCCGGCGATAGCGTCAGAGCCGTACTGCGCTGCTGCACCGTCACGCAACACTTCAATTCGTTTGATAGCATTAGCTGGAATAGCGTTTAAATCTACCGCTGATGATCCGCGACCCACCGAGCCGTTTAGGTTAAGTAACGCAGATGTGTGACGACGCTTACCGTTAACCAGTACAAGGGTGTGATCGGGGGCTAAACCGCGAAGCTGAGCTGGGCGCACGTGGTCCGTACCATCGGTAACTGAAGGCTGCGGAAAGTTAAAGCTTGGCAGTAACTGGTTAAGGATCATGTTGGTTTCAGTTAAGCCTGTCGCCTCAATAGATGAAGCGTCGATAATATCGATAGGTACCGGGGAATCATTAACGGTACGCCCTACTCGACGTGAACCTACAATTTGGATTTGTTCAACATCCTGCTCATCGATAGCGGTTTGCTCTTGAGCAAAAGACGCGCTAGAAAAAGATATTCCGGCGATTGCAGAAGCAATTAAGGAAAGCTTAAAAACAGAAGCGTTAATTTTTGCCTGTTGCATTGTGATGTTCCTGAATTTTATGTGTTTACTTCAAGGAAGAGAATTTCGCGTATGGCAAGCGCTTTGGCGCGCACTTACCAAGTGCTTCTTCTTTCTCGTTTAATTTAGGGTTAATGCTAAACGCTTGTTTGAACTACAAGACTTATTTTTATAGACGTGAAACCAACGGGGTTTATGCGCTGAGTTAAGCACAAAATAGCGGGGCTATACAATACTAAAGTAGTAATAAAAGTGTAAATTCGACAATATGCAGAATCTAGAGGATGAGGAGGTATAAACTAACAAAACGGTTCGCTTAGCGCTTAAGTACCACATATTTAAATTGTGAGTGTAGCTCGACGGTAATTAAGGCTGGTGTTAATAGGAGCGACAAACAACTATTTGCCGCGCCTAATGAGTAGAGGCTCTGCCAAAAAGCTTACGCTTTTTTAAGCTTCTTTTTTAACTTTTTAAGCTTGCCTTCCTGCTTAGAGATTTTAGCTTTAGTTGCTTTGATTTCTTTTTTTAGCTCTTTTTTCTTAGCCATAATAACTATCCTTTCGATTTATTGTTCTTTCGTAGTGTTTTACTGCCAATAGCAGCACTTAGAGCCCATCGTGTTTTTCGATGAACTCGCGGATGAAGCGCCTAACTTCTCGAGCGGCAGACGTATCAAGCTCTTCGCAGAGTTCAATAAACTGAGCGCGCTCTTCATCGTTAATCCGAATAATCATTTGACTATTCTTTTTCTTCTTTTTGTTGTTTTTCTCAGACATGTAGCGCCCTTATAGGCCAAAACGACTTCATCCGTATAACTAATGTATAGCTTTTGTATATACAATTCAAGTGACCGCTGATCCCTTTGCTTAAGTTTGTCATAAAAAGGTCATAGAATATTAATTGCATTGACTTGTTCGATTGTCACAATTGAACGCGTTTACCAACAGATGATTAGAAGAAGTACCATGATTGATACACAGTCTTTCGCACACCTTTCATGTTTAATCGAAGGCATCGCACTTGTTAAACATTCAGAGAATCGCTCCAGCCAAGATTTGAAAACCCTTTTAGAGAGCCAGGGTTACGATGCAGCAATAGCGGCAAATACCGCTGAAGCACTTAGCGAACAGCTTCAATTAGCCTCATAAAAGAAAACGGAAGCCGAGGCTTCCGTTTTGCACATTTCGCTAATTGTCTGGTTCACATAAGTGAATTAAGTCTTACTTTGGCGACCATTCAAACTTTTTAAACGGCTCGTCTACTGGCGTTTCAGCTAGGTGATTCGTGTAGTTACTCATCACTTTTTGCGCCAATACCAAGATAATTTCTAACAGCTGTTTGTGCGCATACCCAGCATCATAGAATGCCTTAAGCTGAGTTTCTTCAACATTACCACGACCACGCGTTACCGCGAGTACGGTTTCTTTTAACGTGTTGAGTTTGCTATCTGAAAGAACTTCATCGTTACGGAGCTCCTCAATTAGCGTATCACTTACATTCATACTTTTTGCAATACCTGTATGCGCCGGTACACAGTAGTGACATGCATGTTCAACGTTAATTGACTGCCATACTACGGTAAGTTCATCTGCGCTGAACGATGTTTCTTGCGCTAGCTTGTGCAGTACTTGGTAGCCTTCTAGCAATGTAGGCGCCTCTGCCATGACGGCATGTAGGTTGGGCAGCATGCCAAATGCACTTACCGAGTTATCAATGAGTGGCTTTGCCGCCTCCGGTGCCGTGTCTTTCGTATGTAATGTAAAATCGCTCATATCACTCTCCTATTGATGTGACTAGAAACTTAAATAACCCTTCTGGTTACTCTTACCTCTTTGGTATGACATTAATAATAGGTTTACTTGAACGATCGTTCAAGCGATAATTGAACACATGTTCAAAGTATTCACGTATAAGGTATGCAGCAATGAAATATGACCACGATGAAATAATCGAAAAAGCGACCACACTTTTTTGGCAGCGAGGCTTTCAAGCTGCGGGTATGCGTGATATCCAACAGGCATTAGACATGCGCCCCGGTAGTATCTACGCGCGCTTTCAAAGTAAAGAAGGATTGTTCAAGCTTGTTGTGGAACGCTATGCAGAGAACAGCGCAAAGCGATTAAAGCAGGTGAAAGAAGCAGAATCGCCTTTAAATGCGCTTTATTGCTTTTTTGAAACAGCATTGACTGTGCCTAATGAGCAGCGCTATATGCGCCAATGCTTGCTAGTAAAGTCTATTGCAGAATTAGATATCATTGGTGATGTCGCCAAAAAAGCGGTGCTTGATAGTATGCAGACCCTTAAGGCTGGCTTTAGCGATATTATTGAAGCCTGTATCGAAAACGGTGAATTGCCTGCACATACGCCAACTACATTAGCTGCGGACTGGCTTCAAAATCAATTCGTGGGTTTGCGTGCGTTCGCCTTAATGCAAGACGAAAATAAAGCCACTATTCAAATGATCGACAAAGTAATGATCGACTTAAAAGGGCAATGGCCTCAAAAAACGCGTTAATGTGAATGACGGCTCAAAGGCGCTGAAACAGCGTATTTTCACAACGAGTGCTTTAAAAGCCGTTGCATAGAATATGGTTTAATCAAACATGCGACTTGGAATAACTCTCTTTAACCAAGCGAAAAGGTTATTATTGTTAGCTTTTGAATCAACTCGGGTTCGCTTAATTTCAACCCACTGTTCTTGTTCAATAATCACGTTACCATCAACAAAGGGGACGTATAATTGATCACCTTCAAAGTGGGTTCTAAACTCTAAGTAAAAGTCGCCGTGCAGCTCCTCAAGTAGGGCATCGGATTCCCCCAAACCGTCGGGCAGAAAATAATAAAACTGAGTAAGAATAAGCCTTCCTTCAGCGTTTAGCTGGTAACTGCCCGCATAGCCATCCCAACAGGCAGACATCACCTCAACCTTTTCGGGGTCAGGTGTACTCTTCAACTGATAAAAGTTTTTCTCACCTTCGTCGAATGGGTGCCCTTGCCAAATATAATAAAGGCTATAGCCTTTTAAACTAACCAACGGGCATTGATTAGAGAACCCTTGCGAGAATTGTACGGTCATTCCTTTGAACCTTTTTTAATTATGAGCTGGGTTAGCTTAAACAAGTGAAATGATTTTGTGCTTTTTCAAATCTAAGCAAAGGCTTTTAAGAGAACAACAAACGCAATAATTGCGCAATAAGCAGTATTCCCATCAACGGCCAAATCCACTTCGCCCATTTAGCCGCATCTTCACTACTTATACGCATTTTAGAGCGCTCTATTAGCGGTATAATTAATGCCAGTGCACCAAACAACACCGCCAGTAAAATTAATACTTCCATTATCGTAACCCTATCGCATATTTAAGCACTTGTTGTTTAGCAGGCTCGATGCGCTGCGCCACAGAAAGTAGCTGGTTTCTTACCCATTTAATGGGGGCAATATCGTTGCTAAACAAGGTATAAAACCCATCCATTGCGCTCATCATTACTACGTTATCTCGCTTTCGTGGCCTTTCATAGTCGTTGATAAGCATTTGCAAAAATAGGTTATCCTTTAGCGACAGCTCACCAGTGCTGTGGCTGGCATTAACCTTAGCGGTAACAGATAAAAACGCCTCTACGTCTTTGAAACCTAAATTCACGCCCTGCCCAGCCAATGGATTAATGGTGTGCGCTGCATCGCCAATTAACACACAGCAGCCTTTAACATAGTGTTTAGCATGAGAACGAGTAAGCGGAAAAACTGCTTTGTCTACAACAGAAAAGCTGTTGTCATTTTTAGTGAGTTCATCAGGAAAAGTGTTAAGAATTTCACTCTCAAGTTGGCTCGCTTTTAAACTTTTTATGCGTTTGAGTTCGTCGGGCGAGTCGTACCACACAAGCGAGGCATAGTTGTCGAACATAGGCAAAAACGCTTTTGGGCCGCTTGAGGTAAACTGCTGCCAGGTCACAGGCTCTACAGGCTTTTCCATTTTGATTGTGATACCCATTGCCTGTTGGGCATACTGCCAACCTGTGGTGCCAATACCGGCCGCCTTTCTTACCTGAGAGTTTGCTCCATCAGCACCAATAAGCCACTTAGCCTCTATCGTTCTGCCGCTAGAAAGTTTAACGGTAGCAGTATTGGCTAACAGAATGTCTTGCACCGTTTGGCCACTAATAAGCTCAACATTCTCATACTGTTTTAGTGCTTCGTGGCAACCTAGTTGCAACAATCGGTTTTCTACAAAGTAGCCAAGCTGGGGCATATCGATACTTTGTGCGGTGAAGTCTGTTCGATGCGCAGGGTCGTCCCACACGCTAAGGCCCGTATACGGCTTTACACGCATAGCGGCAATATGCTCCCAGGCGCCCAGTGCTTTTAAAAGCGTAACGGAAGCTTCGCTTATTGCCGATACCCGCAGGTCAGGTCCATCACCGTGGTGAAAAGGCTTAGGCAAGTGAGGCTCTATAACCACTACCTTGTAGTGCTGCTGTGCAAGGCCTAGCGCCAGCGCAGCCCCCACCATTCCACCGCCATTTATACAGAAATCGACCATTTACTCTCCTTAAAACACGCACTTGCATTATGTCGTAAAATACCAAGCCCTGTGAAGTAAAACGTCATACCGTTTAGAGGTAGATCATAGCGTTAGATCAAAAATTCACTAATCGTCGCAATACACTGGGAATATGCATACATAACAGGTAAAATATGCGGCTATTTTGAACATCTTCTTGTAACTGACATTGTTAGTTGTTTTTTGCGGGTTATTTTGATGTGCCCGATTAAGAACAGATGGGCAAATGCTTTGCCTTTACCCACGTAAAACTACATTCACTTACAAGAACACTAACAGGTTATCGAATAGTTGTTATGACTAAAAAGCTGTATATCAAAACCTGGGGCTGCCAAATGAACGAGTACGACTCGGAGAAAATGGCAGACTTACTAGACTCAACACACGGCTTTAGCGCTGCACAAAGTGCTGAAGAAGCCGACGTTATTTTGCTTAACACCTGCTCTATCCGCGAAAAAGCGCAGGAAAAAGTGTTTCATCAACTTGGCCGTTGGAAAACCCTCAAGCAAGATAAGCCAGAACTTATTATTGGTGTAGGTGGCTGTGTAGCCTCACAAGAAGGCGACACTATTCGTCAGCGCGCGCCATTCGTAGACTTGGTTTTCGGCCCGCAAACACTACACCGCTTGCCTGAGATGATTAACGAACTTAAAGGCGGCGCAAAGTCAGTGATTGACGTGAGCTTCCCTGAAATTGAAAAGTTTGATCGCCTGCCTGAGCCGCGCGCTGAAGGCCCAACCGCGTTCGTTTCAATTATGGAAGGCTGTTCAAAATACTGTACATTCTGCGTAGTACCTTACACCCGTGGTGAAGAAGTAAGCCGCCCTGTTGATGACGTATTGCTTGAAATTGCACAGCTTGCTGGCCAAGGCGTACGTGAAGTAAACCTTCTTGGTCAAAACGTAAATGCATACCGCGGTGAAAACTACGACGGTACGATTTGTCGTTTCTCTGAGTTACTTGAACTCGTTGCAGCTATCGACGGTATCGACCGCATTCGCTACACCACGTCGCACCCGGTTGAATTTACGGACGACATCATTGACGTATACGCCTCAATTCCAGAACTTGTTGACCACCTTCACCTACCGGTTCAAAGTGGCTCAGACCGCATATTGAACCTTATGAAGCGCGGTCATACTGCATTAGAATACAAATCTAAAATGCGTAAGCTGAAAAAGATTCGCCCGAACATTAGTTTGTCGAGCGACTTTATCATTGGGTTCCCTGGTGAAACCGATGCTGACTTTGAAGCCACCATGGATTTGATTCAGGCCGTAGATTACGATCTTAGCTTCAGCTTCATTTATAGTGCCCGCCCTGGTACACCAGCGGCTGATGCTATCGACGATGTAACGGAAGAGATCAAAAAGCAGCGTCTTCACCTTCTACAGCAGCGTATTACGCAACAAGCATTGCGCATTGCTCGTCACATGGTAGGTACAGAGCAGCGTATTCTGGTTGAAGGTCCGTCAAAGAAAAACCCAATGGAGCTTTCTGGACGTACTGAAAATAACCGGGTGGTAAACTTTGAAGGCACACCTGACATGATTGGCGAATTCGTTGATGTAAACATCACCGACGTATTTACCAACTCACTACGTGGTGAAGTTGTGCGCAGAGAGAGTGAGATGGGCTTGCGTGTTGCCGTTTCGCCCCAATCTATTATGGCAAAGCATCAGGCAGATATGCCCGATGAGCTTGGCGTGGGTCAATTTAGCCCAGCCTAAATACATTTAAAGCGAGGATAAAAGTAGCTTGAGTACATTGGTTAGTAACGAATTTGATTTAGAACCGTCAGATAGTAAGCGTTTGGCGAGTTTGTGTGGCCCCTTTGACGATAACATCAAACAGATAGAGCGCAGGCTAGGCGTAGAAATTACCTACCGAAATAACGCGTTCAAGGTGTTGGGTGAACCGCAGCAAATAAAAAGTGCTAGTGAATTACTTAAGCTTCTTTATATAGAAACACAGCCGATTAAAGGCCGTATTCCAGAGCTTGAAGCAGAACAAGTTCACTTAGCCATTCAAGAAGCCCGGGTTATTGAGAAAGACGCAACCGGTGGCTATGGCAAAGAAGTGAATATCAAAACTAAGCGCGGCGTGATTAAGCCGCGCAACCCCAACCAGGCGCAATACGTGGCGAACATTGTTAACCACGACATTACCTTTGGTATTGGCCCTGCGGGTACAGGTAAAACCTATCTCGCAGTAGCTGCGGCAGTAGACGCGCTAGAACGCCAAGAGATACGCCGCATATTGCTTACCCGCCCTGCGGTGGAAGCTGGTGAAAAATTAGGTTTCTTACCCGGCGATTTATCGCAAAAGGTCGACCCGTACTTACGCCCTCTTTACGACGCCCTATTTGAAATGCTGGGCTTCGAGAAAGTTGAAAAGCTTATGGAGCGCAATGTAATTGAAGTGGCTCCGCTGGCTTACATGCGTGGCCGTACACTTAACGATGCCTTTATTATTCTGGATGAAAGCCAAAACACCACGGTAGAGCAAATGAAAATGTTCTTAACCCGTATCGGCTTTAATTCGAAAGCGGTGATCACCGGTGACATCACACAGGTAGATTTACCTCGTGGCGCGAAATCAGGCCTGCGCCATGCCATCGAAGTATTAAGCGAAGTGAACGATATATCGTTCAATTTCTTTCATGCAGAGGACGTGGTACGACACCCTGTAGTTGCTCGCATTGTGCGTGCTTACGAGGTTCACGACGCGGAACAAGAGCGTCTTCGCAAAGCGCGTAAAGAGGAAGCTTTGCAACTTCAGCGTGAGCAAACCGCCCAAGACGCGCAAGCTAATGCGTCTGCGCAGTCAGCGCAAAACCAGTCTAACGCGTCGCCCGCAAAAGGCGATAGCGCATCGTGACCGCTATTATTGATGTACAACAAGCATTCGAAGGTGAAGAGGTCATTTCAATTGACATCCCTTCGCCTGCAGAGCTTGAGTTATGGGCCAATGCTGTTCTTAAGTACGAAGGTTTAAGTGATCAAGAAGTCACTATTCGCTTTACCGATGAAGCGGAAAGCCAAAGCTTGAACAGTGAATATCGCGGTAAACACAAACCTACTAATGTATTATCTTTTCCTTTTGAAGCGCCGCCAGGTATTGAAGTTAACCTGCTTGGCGATTTAGTTATTTGTGCGCCCGTTATCAGCCGTGAAGCTGAAGAGCAGGATAAGCAAGTAAGCGATCACTACGCACATATGACAGTCCACGGCCTCTTGCATTTAATGGGATATGACCATATAGACGATGCAGAAGCCGAGGAAATGGAAGGTAAAGAGATTGATATTCTTGCCCAATTAGGCATTGATAACCCCTACGACGCTGACGAGTAAAAGTCATCACAAACCATTGTTATATATAGCATTTAACACTTAATAACAATAAAACATTGACGCCCAGCACGAACCATTTTAACGTTGGCGTTGAACTAACAATTAAACGGACATTATGAGCGACGATAATCCTCACTCTACCAACGGCTCATCAGGCAAGAGTTGGTTAGATAAACTAAAAAATTCGATTTCTGGCGAGCCGAGAAGTAAAGAAGAGTTAGTATCGGTTATTACCGATGCTGAACAGAATGACATCATAGACCCACAAACCCGTGAAATGATTGAAGGGGTAATTGGGGTAAATGAAATGCGAGTAAGGGATATCATGATCCCTCGCGCTCAAATGACCACCATAGATGTTGAGAAGAAGGTAGAAGAATTCCTGCCTCTCATGCTTGAATCTGCCCACTCCCGTTTTCCTGTTATTAGTGAAGATAAAGACCACATCGAAGGTATTTTGCTTGCAAAAGACCTGCTTGCGTTCGCTTTTAATGCAGAAAAAGAATTTAACCTGAAAGATATTTTACGCCCTGCGGTCATTGTCCCTGAGAGTAAACGGGTTGACGTACTGCTAAAAGAATTTCGTCAACAGCGCTACCACATGGCCATTGTTGTCGATGAATACGGCGGCGTATCGGGTCTTGTCACCATTGAAGATATTCTAGAGATTATCGTGGGTGAAATTGAAGACGAATACGATACCGAAGAAGACGGCACCGACGATATTCGCCCGCTGAATAAGTCGACCTATTCCGTTAAAGCGCTTACCCCGGTAGACGACTTCAACGAATTTTTTGAAACCAAGTTCAGTGAAGAAGAAGCGGATACCATTGGCGGAATAGTACTTAAAGCGTTTGGCCATATGCCTGAAACCAACGACGAGATAACCATTGGCGATATTCAATTCAAAGTCACCAACTCGGACAAACGTCGGCTTATTCAGCTCAAAGTGTCTGTGCCTTCACTTGAGTAATGCAGTAACTTAGCAAGCGCCTTTTTCCTTGGGCGAAATAAAGCATGACGCTTTCGCCCTAGGTTAATTATAACAACCTTAATAACCACCATCAGATCACACCTATGCTGAAACGGTTTTTCCCCCATCTCCTTCTTATTTTAAGCGGCGCCAGCTTAACGCTAGCTTTTGCACCTTTTAACATGTGGCTGTTAACTATTCCTGCACTCGCGCTGGCGATACGACAGGTGATTAAGCTCAAACATCGCCCGTTTTTTGCCGGATGGCTATTTGGTGCGGGCTGGTTCGGCGCAGGCATTAGTTGGGTACACGTCAGTATTGCCGACTTTGGTGGATTACCTCTTATCGGTTCCATTGCCTTAATGGCATTACTTTGTGGTTACTTAGCGCTATATCCAGCGCTTGCCACTAAACTCACCGCCAAGCTTTTTTCGCCCCAATTATGGCCCATGGCACTGCCTTTTTTCTGGGTTGTGGCCGAGTGGTTGCGAAGTTGGATGCTAAGTGGCTTTCCGTGGTTATCTTTAGGCTATAGCCAGCTAGAAAGCCCACTGTCTGGCTTTGCCCCTGTTATTGGTGAAACAGGAATAAGCGCGCTTATCGTTATTAGCGCTACCCTATTTGCGCTGATTCACAATAGGCGAACTTTCGCCAACGCAGTGCTGGTTGCGCTGTGCTTATTTACCAGCGGCTATCTGCTTAAACAGCATACCTGGGTTACGCCAGAAAAGACCTACTCGGTAGGCATGGCCCAAGGCAATATTGCACAAAGTTTACGGTGGGTACCTGAGCAAGATGGCCCTACCATGGATACCTATTGGAAGCTAACCGAAAGCTTATGGGATAACGACCTGATTATTTGGCCAGAGGCGGCGGTTCCCAAGCTTGAACCATTGGCGCAACCCTATCTTGCCAAGGTTAATGAACGAGCCTTTACAGAAAACACCGCTCTTATAACTGGTATTGTTAACTATAACTGGGAAACTGACGAGGCGTGGAACAACCTTATTGTGCTTGGTAAACGCACGCCAGATGCTACGTCCCCTGAGTATCAATATTTTCACAGTAACCGTTTTTCAAAGCACCACCTTTTGCCTGTAGGTGAGTTTGTGCCTTTTGAAGATTGGCTTCGCCCCCTTGCCCCCCTATTCGACTTGCCCATGTCGTCATTCTCCCGCGGTGATTATCAGCAAGCCAACTTAGAAGCTAATGGTATTCATCTGGCACCCGCTATCTGTTTTGAAATTGCGTTTCCCCATCAAGTAATGGCAAACGTATATGAAGATACCGACATGATCATTACAGTAAGTAATGATGCGTGGTTTGGACATTCTCACGGCCCTGCTCAGCATTTGCAGATTGCGCAAATGCGTGCCCTTGAATTAGGCCGCCCTGTTGTTAGGGCTACAAATAACGGCATTACCGCCTTTATAGACCACAAAGGCGAAGTGACAACGCGCTTGCCTCAATTCACGGCAGGTAACATTTCAGCGCCTGTTGTCGCAACTCGCGGGTTTACACCGTACTACCATCTACAGGAATTAGGTGTTTGGCTATTAACGTTATTTCTTTTAGCGTCTGCGATAACACTTAAGAGAGCCGATATCAACCGCAACTAGGCCTATAGAGCACAATCTGAAAGGTGTTTTGGAAAGTTAAAAAATATCGGCTACAGCATTTACTGTTCTGGAGTGGAGAACTGGTATTTATGGGGCAAAGCTGCTCTTAAAAAACGATTCGGTGTAGTTAAACGTAAGTTTTTACCTAGTTACTCCGACGGCCGACTGCTCACCGACATTCTTGAAACCGTATCCATACTTTCGTGTAATACGCGCACTATGAAGATGTTTGAGCCACTTACCTCATAGGCTATCAAGTGATTTTTTATTGGCATAAGTCTGAACGGAGCAACATTTTTATCTTGATATTCTGGGTAGCGGTAAGGGTTTGAGGAAAGTAAAGAAATTGCATCATACAGGCCATCTAAGTACCTGTCGGCTAATGACTCGCCCCATACTTTGTGGCCATAAAGCCAGATATCGATTAAATCCTCTTTTGCAAGATTCGATATCGTAATATGCATCAATTATCAACTCGTTCCTTGGCCTCATTTTTTATTGCTTCTATGTCTAAAGTACCAGCTCTGCCACTTTTCCTTCCTTCTTGGACGGCCGAAACTAGCGCTTGACGTTTAAGCGCTGCGTATTCTCTACTGGACAGTAATACACCTTGCTCTTTACCGTTTCTGGTAATTGAGACTGGCTCAGATTGCACACTCATTAGCAGCTCTCCGAATGAATTTTTAGCTTCAGTTGCTGAAATGACTTTCATAGACCTGTTCCCCACTTGATATGTGATACTTCCAAAATAGCTAATCTAGCTATTTTGTTCAATAAACTCTTTCAATCGTGCCGAAATGACTAAATCAAAAAGCGTTGGTTGGAGCTTTACTTTTGGAAAAACGGCGCCTTACATTTGACGCCGCTCTCGTTTAATGTATGTGGATTAGACGCTAAATTTTATTAATTACCTGCCGCCTGAATAGCAGTAAGGGCAATGGTAAATACAATATCATCCACCAACGCACCGCGACTTAAGTCGTTGACTGGCTTTCTCATGCCTTGCAGCATAGGGCCAATACACACTAAGTCGAAGCTGCGCTGCACCGCTTTATAAGTAGTGTTTCCGGTATTGAGGTCAGGGAACACAAACACGTTTGCTTTACCCGCAACCGGGCTGTTTGGTGCTTTGCTCTTACCTACGCTCTCGATTGCTGCTGCATCATATTGTAGCGGGCCATCGATGAGTAAATCAGGGCGTAATTCTTGTGCAATTTTAGTTGCCTCGCGCACTTTCTCTACGTCACTACCTGCACCTGACGAGCCTGTACTGTAGCTTATCATTGCCACACGTGGCTCAATACCAAACATCTGTGCAGATTCTGCAGATTGAATAGCAATGTCGGCCAGTTGCTGCGCGTTAGGGTCTGGGTTTATCGCACAGTCGCCATATACCAATACTTGATCAGGCAACAGCATGAAAAATACCGACGATACCAAAGATGCATTCTCTGCCGTTTTAATAAGCTGTAGCGCTGGACGAATGGTATTGGCGGTGGTATTAACTGCACCAGAGACTAGCCCGTCAACGTCGCCTTGCTGAAGCATCATAGTGCCCAACGTAACGTTGTCATCCAGTAGCTCTTTTGCTACCACTTCAGTCACACCTTTGTGGCCGCGCAGAGCCACTAAGCCTTCAACGTAGTCATCTTTTATCTCACTCGGAGAAACAATTTCTACGCCATCGCTCAATACTACCCCTTGCTGCTCTGCAACACGGCGAATTTCTGTCTCATCGCCAATGAGTACCGGTCGCGCCAAACCGCGCTTTGCACAAATTGATGCCGCAACTACCGTCCTTGGCTCACAGCCTTCAGGCAGCACTACGCGCTTGTTAACTTGTCTTGCGCGGTTAGTCAGATAAAAACGAAACGCAGAAGGCGATAGCTTTTTCTGGCGCGATACTTTTTGCGTAAGCGAATTTACCCAGCTTGCATCTAAACTTTCAGCGGTATGCACCATCACTTTTTCAATACGCTGGCTGTCGTCAACCGGCACTTCCTGATTGAAAGCATGCAGTGATTGAGCCGTTTGCCATGTATTCGAATTTACCAACATAACGGGTAACCCCGTTTCCATCGCTTGGCTGCACAGTGCCATAATGTTTTCATCTGGTTGATAACCACCAGTTAAAAGCAGTGCACCTAATTTAGTACCGTTTAACGCAGCTAAACAACACGACACAAAAACATCGCCGCGATCACCAGACATTACAAGTAGCGCGCCGGGTTTTAACGTATGCGTCATGTTGTGAATTTCTCGCGCGCAAAAGGTTACACTGCTTAAGCGACGCTCGGACAATTCACCCTCATTTAACAAGGTAGCATTGAGGTGTTTAGCGACATCGGTAGCACGAGGAGAGACTAAGTCAGCACTCCAATCAATGGTACCAAGTAAGCTTAAGCCTTTTTTGAAAATAGGTAATTCGCGAAGGGCCTGCGTACGCGCTTCGTCATGTTCAGGGGCCTCTATAGCACCAATATCGGCGCGCAGTCGACCGTGTTCATCAAATGGCGCGTTGACCTTGTTGAAAATACAGCCTACTACTTTTTGGCTTTTATGACCGCCGTAGGTATCTACTACAATTTCAAGTCGGTGGTTAATATCAGTTGTTGAATCGTTACCTGGCACGGCAACAAAAACAATATCTGCATCTAACGCACGGCTTATTTCTAAATTCAATCGTTCAGCGTAAGGGTGGTGGCGAGTGGTCACTAACCCTTCGATAACGGTAACAGCGTCTTGTACGCTTTTCTCTTCAAAGCGTTCGATAATTTCTTCAAGTAGTTCATCGGTGCTGTCGTTGCTGATCATGCGCTCAACATAGTCGAGTTCAAACGGCGTTATCGGCGATACGCTAGCGTGATGGGCTATGATTGCGGTGGAGCGTTCTTCACCGTTATCACCGCGGCGCGGTTGCGCTACGGGCTTGAAAAAATTTAGTTTTATACCTTGTTCTTCTATAGCGCGAACAAGGCCCATGCTGACCGTTGTTAGGCCCACACTGGTGCCAACTGGGATCAACATAATTCTGCGAGACATATATACTCCTGCTTTAGCTTACAGATTGCTATTGCGTGTTCAAATTACGCGAACGTAGCGGCTTCCGCGGCAATAACCCACTCTTCGTTAGTAGGTACTACGTAAACGGCGGTCGATGCGTTTTCTGCTGATATTTTTCCGCCCTGACCAAATCGAGCATCCGTATTCCTTTGCTCATCTAACGTAATGCCGAAATGAGCAAAGTAACCCATGGTGGTCTCTCTGATAAGCGATGAGTTTTCGCCTATACCGCCTGTAAAGACAATAGCGTCTAGCGTTGGAACCGCTACCATATAACCAGCAATGTACTTCGCTAAGCGATAGCAGAAAATTTCAATGGCTAACAGCGCACCTTCATGACCATCAAGGGCGGCGTCTTCCAGCGTTCTACAATCATTACTCAACTCTGAAATACCCAGTAAGCCAGACTGTTTGTTTAAAAGGTCACTAATTTCATCGGCGGTTTTGCCTAGCTTTTTCTGCAGCGTACCTGGCAAGCTTGGATCAATATCACCACTGCGCGTTCCCATTACTAAACCTTCGAGAGGAATAAAGCCAAGGCTGGTATCTACCGCCTGCCCTTTTTCGATGGCAGAAACGCTACAACCATTACCTAAATGCGCGCTGATAATACTGGTATCTGATACCGGCTTATTAAGTATTTTTGCCATGCTATCGAGAATAAACTTATGGCTGGTACCGTGAAAACCGTAGCGCCTTATGCCGTGTTCGCGATACAGCGACATGGGAAGGGCATAAATAAAGGCTTTCTTAGGCAGGGTTTGGAAAAAAGAAGTATCAAACACCACTACATGCGGTAAATCCGGGTAAGCCGCCTGTGCGGTAACAATACCTTTTAAATTCGCCATGTTGTGAAGCGGCGCCATGCTTGCGTAATCTTCAATGGCTTCCAATACGCTGTCGTCGACAAGCGCAGCCCCTTTAAACTTTTCACCGCCATGCACAACGCGGTGGCCGATTGCAATCGGCTGAACACCTGTACTGGCAATTATCTCTGCAATCGCGTTAAGCGCTTCGGTGTGACCTGCTTTTTCAGGTAAGGCTTGTTTCTCTTTTTTGCCGTTAAGCTTATAAGATAAGCTGGCATCGCTATTGCCTAACGCTTCTGCAATTCCAGTAAGGCCCGCTTCGCCAGTTTCAGCATCAATAATGGCAAACTTGACTGAAGAGCTGCCACAGTTCAAAACAATAACTTCTTTTTTCATTTCGTGTAATTTCAATTAAAGTGGTAATACGTTGTGTTTGGCCAATTGTAGCATTTCTAATCAATTAACGTGGTTAAACAAATGCTAAATGTTTTATAAAAATCATCGCATACACTTGTTTAATTAAGGGTCTTTATCCTCATTCATTAATTTCACTCGACCTGCTTTTATCAAAGAAACGCGTTTGCTATTCTTTTACCCGCCTTATTTTAAAAAATAATAAATCCAATAAATTCATATAGATGAGAATTATTTTAAATTTTTTTCAAAAAAATCCAGTGATTGCGTGTTGAAAAAGATTTGGGCTATCCCTACATAGTATTTGTCGGCGCTGAAAGGTCAGGTCGACAAAACCGCCGCCGCAATGTCGGGGCATTTAAACTTTAAACATATTGCTTAATTTTGAGGATATGACTATGCGTACTATCGATCTATCTCCACTTTACCGTTCATTTATTGGTTCTGACCATCTTGCATCTCTTGTGGATGCGGCGTCTCGAGCAGAAAAACAAAGCACCTACCCGCCTTACAACATTGAGTTACTTGGCGACGACAAATATCGTGTAACCATGGCCATTGCGGGCTTCAGTAAAGATGATGTGACTATTGAGGTTGTAGAAAACACACTATCAATCACAGGCACCAAGAAAGCTGAAGGGGAAGACAAGGAAAATAAAGAACGCAAGTTCTTACATAAAGGCATTTCCGAGCGCAATTTTGAGCGCAAATTCCAGCTTGGCGATCACGTAAAAGTGTTAGCCGCTGATATGGAAAATGGCTTATTACACATCGATATGGAGCGAGTCATACCTGAAGCCAAGAAGCCTCGTCAAATAGAGATTGGTTCTCGATTACTCGAATACTAAATTAATTGTTTCTTGGTTTGTTTCCCAACTTTTAGCGGCGCCTTACGGCGCCGTTTTTTTTGCGCGTTAGATGCATTAATTAGGGAACAAAAACGGCCTGTTAAAAACACCTAACTATCGAGTACCTCAATCACATAGTTTGCCTTCCCTGACTCGCCAGATACAAAACTCCCACTAATTACTTTGCCCGCCAACTCTCCAGTTGCAGAGCCTTCTACAACGCTAAAATCGCTGCTAGCAACACCATTTTCAAATTTACCATGGTGCAAAAACGTTACCGCACCACGCATCCCGTTTACTGCGCCAATAAAGGTTTCAAAGCCAGTGAATTTTGCTGCTAACTGGGATTGATAAGACATTAAAAGTTCAAGACTGGACTCGCCGCTCATATCACCAGAGTAGGTCTGCGCAATAGTAGCGTGAGACGTCTTAACTCCCTCAGGCTTTTCCGTAAGCGTATCTTCGTCCCACTTGGTAATGGCAAAACTTCCTTTGTATTCCATACAACTCTCCTAATTTTTAATGCATCCTAGCCCGAATAAAAGGTTAACACAGCATTCAAATTGTAACAGGCTATTTATCAGCGCCTTATATGAGCCCCTTTAACGTTGCGAGCCCCACTGCGTTGCAGGTGCTTGCATCTTTAATTTCCCCGCTAACAATTTTTTGTTTGAGTTCGCTTAATGCGAGAGGCACCACACGTAGGTCTTCCTCTTCTATGTCGAGTTTCTGTGCGCCCTGTTTTAGCCCTTTAGCTATATAGATATGATAGCCTTGGTTACAAAAGCCATAGGCTAAATATTGAAAGCCAACGTACTCCATGCTTTGAGCACTCAACCCTGTTTCTTCTTTAAGTTCTCCTTTGGCGAGCTCGACAGGATCGACATCTGGATTAGCTTCCCAAGCGCCTTGCGGCAGTTCTAGCTGACGCGATTTAATCGTATAGCGGTACTGCTCCACCATATAAACGTTGTCACCTTCAATGGGTAGAATGATGGCAAAATCGGGCTTTTCTACCACGCCATATATACCTTCGTTTCCGCTGCTGCGACGAATTCTATCTTCTCTTAACCGTAGCCATTTGTTTTCGTACACTACTTTTGAGTCTAGCGTTTGTATGTCAGACACAATTACTCCTTATTATCGCAAGAACAATCACTGTATAACCTTATAGTACGCTATTGGTAATACTAACCAAAGCTTGCTTACTTTCTACCACTAACTCTCGTTTAAACGGGTTAAAAACAGTGGAATGATAGGAACTAATTGAGAAATAGGAATATGTAAAGAATGGTCAAAAATGCGGAATTAACAAACGCGAAAGATAGAGTGCTTATGAACGCGGGCGGAAGGAAAGCGCCAGCAGTATGCTACTGCTGGCTTGGCAACTTAAATATATTCAACTTCGATGATTTCAACTTCAACCGTGCCAGAAGGCGTTTGAATGGTTACTGTATCATCAAGCTCTTTACCAATAAGGCCGCGAGCAATAGGTGAATTTACTGAAATAAGATTGTTCTTAATGTCAGCTTCATCGTCGCCTACGATGCGGTAGGTCGTTTCTTCATCGCTATCAACGTTTAAGATGGTTACTGTTGTACCGAAAATAACTTTCCCCGTATTTTCCATCTTAGTGACATCGATGATCTGGGCGTTTGAAAGTTTGCCTTCGATGTCCTGAATGCGGCCTTCGCAAAAGCTTTGCTGTTCACGTGCGGCGTGATACTCAGCATTTTCTTTCAAATCACCATGCTCACGTGCTTCGGCAATCGACTCGATAATACGTGGGCGTGTTTTTGTTTTAAGTTCGTTTAATTCGTCACGCAGCATTTGAGCGCCGCGCGCCGTCATTGGATACTGACTCATGAATACCGTCTCACTTAGCTTGTAATTTAAACAGAAAAGTGCGCCGCAAAGGCGCACTTTTTATTGATTCACACAAATGTAATATTGCTAGGATACCTCGTATCCTAGCGTATGTCATCAGTGTTTAAGCCTAGCGTGCAGTTCTTGAACTGAAGCCACTTTATTGCGGTCATCAGCAGACTTAGCGCGAATAGTTGCAAACGCTGCATTCATCGTGGTGGTATAGGTAACCTTGTTCACCAAGGCTTCACGACGTATGTAAACTGAATCGGTAATCGCTTGGCGACCTTCTGTTGTATTTATCAAATAAGCGTATTCACCGTTTTTGATAGCATCAACAATGTTGGGTCGGCCTTCAGATAGCTTATTCACCACCGTGCTCATTATACCTGCATCGTACAAGGTCGTTGCTGTACCGCGCGTGGCTTCAATACTGAACCCAGCCGCAACAAGGGCCTTAGCTAGCTCGATAATTTTCGGCTTGTCAGTTTCACGCACAGAGATAAGTGCTTTACCTTCTTTCGGCAGTGGCGCGCCTGCGCCAAGGTTCGCTTTAGCGTACGCTTCTTCAAACGTATCGCCAACACCCATAACTTCACCAGTTGAGCGCATTTCTGGGCCTAACAGTGGGTCAACACCTTGGAACTTAGCAAACGGAAGTACCACTTCTTTCACCGAGTAGAAAGGTGGGATCACTTCTTCAGTTACGCCCTGCTCTGCCAAGCTTACGCCCGCCATTGCACGTGCCGCAACTTTAGCAAGAGGAATGCCCGTGGCTTTTGATACGAAAGGTACCGTACGCGCTGCACGCGGGTTAACCTCGATTAGGTAAACTTCGCCGTCTTTTATCGCAAACTGGGTATTCATTAGCCCCACTACGCCAAGCTCTAGCGCCATGGCTTTTACCTGCTCGCGCATCACGTCCTGGATGTCTTTGGGGAGTGAATGCGGAGGCAGTGAACATGCAGAGTCACCAGAGTGAACACCCGCTTGTTCGATGTGTTCCATGATACCGCCAATCACAACCTCTTTACCGTCGCATATAGCATCGATATCCACTTCGATAGCGTCATCTAGGAAACGGTCTAGCAATACGGGCGCGTCGTTAGACACTTTAACCGCTTCGTTTAGATAACGCTTAAGGTCTTTAATGTCGTAAACGATTTCCATCGCACGTCCACCTAACACGTAGCTTGGACGAACAACCAGCGGGAAGCCAATCTCTTCAGCCATAGTTAGCGCTTGCTCGACGTTAGTTACTGTCGCATTCGCAGGCTGCTTAAGATTAAGCTTGTTCACCATTTGCTGGAAACGCTCACGGTCTTCAGCACGGTCAATCGCTTCAGGTGAGGTACCGATAACCGGTACGCCTGCTGCTTCTAGGGCACGAGCAAGTTTAAGAGGCGTTTGACCACCGTACTGTACGATAACGCCTTTTGGCTGCTCTTTAGCAACGATTTCAAGTACATCTTCCAGCGTTACTGGTTCGAAATACAAGCGATCTGACGTGTCGAAGTCAGTAGACACCGTTTCAGGGTTACAGTTAACCATAATGGTCTCGTAACCGTCTTCACGCATTGAAAGCGCCGCGTGAACGCAGCAATAATCGAATTCAATGCCTTGACCGATACGGTTAGGGCCACCGCCCAATACCATGATTTTCTCTTTATCGGTTGGCGCAGCTTCACACTCTTCGTCATAGGTCGAATACATATAAGCCGTGCTGGTAGAGAACTCTGCGGCACACGTATCTACGCGCTTGTACACTGGAGAAATGCCAAAACCGCGACGAGCTTCACGAATATCGCTTTCTGCCACTTTGGTCAGCTCAGCAAGACGTGCATCTGAGAAACCTTTGCGCTTTAGCGCGCGCATAAAGTCAGCATCAATACCCGGCAAACCAAGTTCTGCCACTTTCGCTTCAAGAAGAATAAGATCTTCTAGCTGCACTAAATACCAGCGGTCAATATTGGTAAGGTTGAACACTTCTTCAACGCTCATGCCCATACGGAATGCATCGCCAATGTACCAAATACGCTCTGCACCCGGCTGGCGAAGTTCGTAAACGACTTTATTGCGCGACTCAGGGTCTTCAAGGTCAACCATTGGGTTCAAACCTGACGCACCAACTTCAAGACCACGAAGGGCTTTTTGTAACGACTCTTGTTGGTTACGACCAATCGCCATCACCTCGCCCACTGACTTCATCTGTGTGGTGAGACGGTCGTTAGCACCGGCAAACTTTTCAAAGTTGAAGCGAGGGATCTTAGTGACAACGTAATCGATTGACGGTTCAAACGACGCCGGCGTTAAACCGCCAGTGATGTCGTTAGCTAGCTCATCTAGGGTGTAACCTACTGCTAACTTCGCAGCCACTTTCGCAATCGGGAAGCCCGTTGCTTTAGAGGCTAGCGCCGATGAACGCGATACACGCGGGTTCATTTCGATGATAACCATACGACCGGTTTTAGGGTCTACGCCAAACTGTACGTTTGAACCACCGGTTTCAACACCAATTTCACGTAGTACAGCCATCGCTGCATTACGCATAATCTGGAATTCTTTGTCGGTAAGGGTTTGCGCTGGGGCAACAGTGATAGAGTCGCCCGTATGAACCCCCATTGGATCGAAGTTTTCAATTGTACAAACAATAATGCAGTTATCTGCCTTATCGCGTACTACTTCCATCTCGTATTCTTTCCAGCCAAGTAACGACTCATCAATAAGAAGTTCGTTGGTGGGGGAAAGGTCGAGGCCGCGGGTACAAATTTCATTGAACTCATCAATGTTGTAGGCAATACCACCGCCGGTTCCGCCCATGGTGAATGAAGGACGAATGATACATGGGAAGCCGATGCGACTTAGCACATCGTGCGCTTCGTCCATGCTGTGGGCGATTTCCGCACGTGGACACTCAAGACCAATGTTTTTCATCGCTTGGTCAAAGCGTTCTCGGTTTTCCGCCTTATCGATAGCGTCAGCCGTTGCGCCAATAAGCTCACAGCCAAATTCTTCTAGTACACCGTGCTTATCAAGCTCTAGCGCACAGTTAAGGGCTGTTTGCCCACCCATAGTAGGAAGAATGGCGTCTGGACGTTCTTTTTCGATAATTTTGCGTACTACTTCCCAGTGAATAGGCTCGATGTAAGTCGCATCTGCCATTTCTGGGTCGGTCATGATGGTTGCTGGGTTAGAGTTAACCAAAATAACACGGTAGCCTTCTTCGCGAAGGGCTTTACACGCTTGCGCGCCTGAATAGTCGAATTCACAAGCCTGGCCGATTACAATAGGGCCAGCACCAATGATAAGAATACTTTTTATGTCGGTACGTTTTGGCATAGCGGGCTAATTCCTACTGCTTGTGTTGTTCAATAAGTTCAATGAAGTGGTCGAATAACGGTGCCGCTTCATGAGGACCTGGGCTCGCTTCAGGGTGCCCCTGGAAACTAAACGCAGGCTTGTCGGTGCGGTGAATACCCTGCAACGACTTGTCGAACAACGAAATGTGAGTTACTTCTAGGTTATCTGGCAAGCTAGACTCATCAACCGCAAACCCGTGGTTTTGGCTAGTGATCATAACTACATTGCGCTTTAGGTCTTTAACCGGATGGTTTGCACCATGGTGACCAAACTTCATCTTCACTGTTTTAGCACCGCTTGCAATAGCAAGAAGTTGGTGGCCAAGACAGATACCAAACACAGGTATACCGGTTTCAACGATGGTTTTGATAGCCGTAATTGCATAGTCACATGGCTCAGGGTCGCCAGGACCGTTCGACAGGAATACACCATCTGGATTTAGGGCTAATACCTCTTCAGCAGGCGTTTGTGCTGGAACCAACGTTATTTTACAACCGCGGTCGGCTAACATGCGAAGAATGTTGTTTTTTACGCCGTAGTCGTATGCCACAACGTGATATTTTGTTTCGCTTGGCGTTACATAACCTTTGCCAAGCTCCCAGCTACCTTCTGTCCATGTTTTCGGCTCAGTAATACTTACTACTTTCGCCAAATCCATGCCTTTAAGGCCAGGAAAATCTTTTGCTTGCGCCAGTGCACTAGACTCGTCTAATTCATCTGAGCAAATGATGCAGCCATTTTGTGCACCTTTGTCTCGTAAGATACGCGTTAAACGTCGGGTATCTATGTCAGCAATACCCACAACGCCTTTCGCTTTTAGGTATTCAGACAATGTTTGCTGTTGACGAAAGTTACTAGCAACAAGAGGTAGGTCACGGATGATTAGACCTTTCGACCAGATTTTATCTGCTTCGACGTCTTCTTCGTTAGTGCCGGTGTTGCCAATGTGTGGATAGGTAAGTGTGATGATTTGTTCAGCGTAGGATGGGTCGGTGAGAATTTCTTGATAGCCGGTCATGGAAGTATTAAAAACGACTTCCCCGACGGCGGAGCCTGTAGCGCCTATCGCCGTACCTTTAAAAACAGAACCATCCTCTAACACCAAAAGGGCAGAATTAGCCAAGTCAACCTCCAGATTAAGGATAACTATGTGTTTGTGCAGTTTTTTGCACAAACCCCACAAAAAACGGGAGTTATTGATAACAATACATCCCGTTTTACGATCTTTGCAGCTAATAAAACCGTACTCTTCAGCAGGTTTGGCAGCCTCAGAATACGAAATTCTGGCAAATTCCGGCGAGTATACATCACTCACTGAAAATGGCAAATTTATTTGTGATAATTTACTAAAATAACGCCTTTACCACCATTTTTGCCCAGAACCACTGAAAGTACAGCTTATAGCTCAATAAAAGTGCAACTTAAGGTTAACACTTTCATAACGCCCCAAAAACGGATTAGCTTTTAAGGCAAATTAAAGCTTCAAATTAAGCACATCAACCATGGAGTATAGACCAGGTTGTTTTCCGTACAACCATTTAGCTGCATGAACTGCACCTTTAGCAAAAGTTAAGCGGCTTGATGCTTTGTGCGTTATTTCCAAACGCTCCCCGATATCGGCAAAAAGCGCGGTGTGCTCACCAACAATATCTCCTGCTCTTACCGTTGCAAAACCAATAGTGCCTTGATCTCGCTCTGGCTCTTTACCTTCACGTCCATACACGGCACAGGTTTTCAAATCCCGGCCTAGTTCGTCAGCAATGGCTTCACCAATGGCCATCGCCGTGCCTGATGGTGCGTCTTGTTTAAACCTGTGGTGAGCTTCGGTAATTTCTATATCGGCTGTTTCGCCTAGCACACTTGCAGCTTGGCGTACTAAGGACAACATTAAGTTCACCCCTACACTGTAATTAGCGGCGAAAACAATAGGAATATGCTTGGCAGCTTCATCGAGTGCAGCTAACTGCTCATCGTTTAAACCCGTTGTGCCAATAACAACAGGCATAGTATTTTCAACACACCAAGATAGGTTACTCTTAATAACCGAAGGTAAGGTGAAGTCGATCATTACGTCTGCATCGCTACCGCTTAAACTAGAAAGTGCAGAACAATCAATCTCTTTTTTGCCTATGCCAGCAAGCTCACCTACGTTGAGGCCTACCCACGGTGAATCATCGCGCACGGTAGCAACACTCAACTCGGCATCGTCGCTTAAGTCAAGCGCTTCGATTAGTACACGACCCATGCGCCCATTGGCGCCAAACAAACCTACTTTCATTCTTCGTTTTACACTTTTATTAACCTTCAACTAGGACGCATTTTGCCAAATGCCCGCACTATTGCAATGCGTGTTTCATATTAAATAGGTATAACAAGGAACGGAGATAGCCTTAGACTTTTTTCATTGATGGGTTACACAACAAAGCGTCAGCTTAAAACATCGTAAATTAAGGTCGTTCATTGCTGTCTACAGCAATAGCGGACTTATAACACTTCGCTTGCTTAAGACAAGGCGAACCACGCGCAAAGTACGCCTTGTAAACGATTGCGCTTTACCGCGCTCTATCAGTTGATATCACCGTTAGGATAGGTAGGCGTTTAAAGCCGATAGCTAAACTTGTTTCTATCACAACTTAGGCGACGCTAATGCCCTACGCTTAAATAACACAATATCTATCGATACTTTATGCGAAATAACATGCAAAAAACTCTGATTTGGGACCTTCCTACACGGCTGTTTCACTGGCTTCTAGTAGTAAGCCTTTTAGCCCAATACGCCACCGCTGAATGGCTAGATAACGCCATTCAGTGGCACTTTTATATCGGGTACTTCACTTTATTTTTGGTCGTTTTTAGAATTATGTGGGGAGTTGCCGGTACGCAGTATGCGAAGTTTAGTAGCTTTGTGACTGGCCCAGGACGGGTCATAAACTATCTGAAGACCTTGTTTGACAGGGACTCCGCCCCGTCTGTGGGTCACAATCCTCTAGGAGGCTGGTTTGTAATTGTCATGCTGGTTTTGGTAGCAATACAAGCGATATCAGGCTTGTTTATGACCGACGATATCTTTCTTGATGGACCTTATCGGCAGTTGGCAGGTGATGAAACGCTGGAATTAATGAATACGCTACATCACTTGGCATTTGACCTACTACTTTATGTTATCGCACTTCATATTGGCGCCATCATGTTTTACAGCGTCTACAAAAGGCAAAAGCTCGTTCCTGCCATGATCCATGGGAACAAAGTGTCAAAAACCGTAGGGATTGCGCACTCTCGACTACTTCGCGCTATAATCGTCGCCGTAATTGCCGCACTTGCTGTATACCTTGCTATTGAAGTGTATCCGCCAGCACCACAGGTCGATGAATATTACTACTAACAAGTGCAGGTAGACCTAGCTTCGAAGTGCGAGGGCCGTATTGCGAAGCGTTAGTCACGACGCGTTTGTCAAAAAGCAACGGTTCGTTATTCACGCTTCGCATTAAAAAAGGGCTTAAGCGAACACCGTTGAGCATGCTCACATTTATCAATAAAAAGGGGCTAATGCCCCTTGATTAATACTTGAATGCTTGAGCACTGTCCCTTTTGAACAGAAGCGTTAAGCAATACTAGATTCATCAACCAGCCCTTTTTGTCGCATAAGTGTTTCAATTTCTTTTACGCTTGAAGGGTCGTCGATAGTAGAAGGGACTGTAACGGTTTCATTGGCAGCGATTTGTCGAAGTAGTTTTCTTAAAATTTTACCTGATCGCGTTTTAGGTAACCGGTTCACAACAATTGTCCGCTTAAAACAGGCCACAGGCCCGATAGTATCTCGCACTCGTTGAATTAACTCCTTCTCTAGTGCTTCTTCGTCAATGGAAACGCCATCTTTAAGTAGTAACATGCCTATTGGTAATTGCCCCTTAAGCGCATCGTGTACGCCTATAACACTGCATTCGGCTACGGCTGGGTGTGCGGCTAATACCTCTTCCATTTCGCCTGTCGATAAACGGTGCCCGGCTACGTTTATGACGTCGTCAGTTCGCCCCATAATAAATACATAGCCATCGTCATCGACATAACCGTTGTCGCCAGTGCTGTAGTAGCCTTCGAATTCTCGCAGGTAACCATCGATGAACCGCTGATGATCCTGCCATATGGTAGTCAAACAGCCCGGGGGTAAAGGTAGCTGTATTGCTATAGCGCCTTTTTCTCCTTTAGTCTGCTCAACATCGCCCCCTTTAAGCACCTTAACGTTAAAACCTGGTGTTGGTACGCTAGAGGAGCCAGGCTTTGTTTCCATGGGCTCTAAACCCATAGGGTTGGAACATATAGGCCAGCCGGTTTCTGTTTGCCACCAGTGATCGATAACAGGCACGCCGACCTTTTCGCTAGCCCAGTAATACGTGGGTGGGTCGAGGCGCTCGCCAGCCATAAATAATGTTCGTAAGCTAGAGATGTCATACTTAGATAAATAGTCGGCGTCTGGATCGGCTTTTCTAATCGCACGAAACGCCGTGGGCGCAGCAAACAGCACATTAATTTTATGGGTTTCTATCATTCGCCAAAATGCACCAGCGTCTGGTGTACCTACCGGTTTTCCTTCATACAGTACGGTTGTTGCCCCTTTAATGAGCGGCGCATACACAATGTACGAATGCCCTACAACCCAACCTACATCAGACGCGGCCCAAAACACATCATCCTGACTGATGCCATAAATTGCCCCCATGGAGTAATGAAGCGCAACAGCATGGCCGCCGTTATCTCGAACAACCCCTTTAGGTTTACCCGTTGTTCCTGAGGTATAGAGTACATAAAGCGGATCGGTGGCATCGACAGCGACCGGTTCGGCGGGCTGACTTGCAGCAACCAATTCTTGCCAGTCGTAGTCGGTACCTTCGTTTAGGGAGGCAAGCAACTGGGGGCGCTGGAAAAGCACACAGGCGCTTGGTTTGTGACTTGCAAGTGTTACCGCTTCATCCACCAGCGGCTTATAAGCCAGCACTTTGCTGCCTTCAATACCGCATGAGGCTGTCACAATAACCTTTGGCTTTGCATCATCTATTCGCACAGCAAGTTCATTAGAGGCAAAGCCCCCAAATACCACAGAGTGTATGGCGCCAAGTCGTGCACACGCTAGCATGGCAACAACTGCCTGGGGGATCATAGGCATATAAATAATAACGCGGTCGCCTTTAGCTACTCCTAAACTTGATAAAGCGCCGGCGAAGTGTGCTACTTGCGTAAGCAGTTCGCTAAACGTGAAGTGTTGTGTAGTTTGCGTAACCGGCGAGTCGTAAATCAACGCTGTTTTTTCTCCCCGCCCGTTTTTTACATGATGATCTAAAGCTAGGTAACAGGTATTGAGTTGCCCTCCCCTAAACCATTCATAATAACCATTATCCGTTTTTTGACAGCCTTTCTCTGGCGTCCGGAACCAGGTAATATTACGCGCTTGGTCTAACCAAAACTCGTCGGGATGTTGCGTCGAGGCAATGTATTCGTTTTTATAAGTCATAACCATGTCCTGAGTAGGGTTTACCAATAACCTACTTCAGTTCACTGCGGAGTGCTTATAAGACTTCTGGCGTAGACGCCATAACAATCTGATTTACAAACATTTAAACTTATATTTTCATTTGCGTTTGTTACTAGGTGCGGTGAACTACACCTTCTGCCCTACCACTTTTTTAAACCAGTCTTCCACATTCATCGGCTTATCGAGGTAATAGCCTTGAAATGCGCTACAACCGCAGGCTTTTGCTTGATCGAGTTGCTGGGTGGTTTCTATTCCTTCCGCAACCGTACCTAAATGAAGCGCTTTGGCCATATTACATATACTGGTAACTAATAACGTTTTTTGTTGCGATGCTTCCATTGCTTCTATAAATACTCTGTCGACCTTCAACTCTTTTATAGGCAAGTCTTGCAAGTAATTAAGGTTTGAATCCCCTATGCCGAAGTCATCAATAGACAAACTGAACCCTTGCTCAGCAAGCTCCCTCACGCGATACTGAATAATGCTCACACCTCGTATCAGCGCACCCTCTGTCAACTCTAACGTTAATTTTGAGTGAGGGATCTGCCACCTGTTTACTATGCCAACAAACTTGCTCACAAAGTCAGCTCTCGCTAAATGCTTAGCACTAATATTTACAGAAAGTTTTGTATCGATATGCTGAGATTGGCAATCGCTAAGTAACCTGCATGCTTCATTGCAAACCCATAACCCAAACTCTGCGATAAATTCGTTTTCTTCGGCAATGGGAATAAATTCAGAAGGCTTTACTACGCCTAAGTGTGGATGTTGCCACCTCAATAATACTTCGGAGCTTACAACACTACCTTGCCCATCGTATTGAGGTTGTAATTGCACAAACAACTCGTTATTTGAAATCGCTCTGCTTAGCGAGTGTTTGATGTAGTTGTAACGCTCAATATCGCTTGCATTGATATGAAAATAGTCGTGCGTTAGCGAAGCGCTGTTTGAATCGTTTAATTCGCGTAGGGGCTTGCGTGACAATAGCTCGCGTATTTTTTTAAAAAGAAAAATACTTAATAGGCACGGTACAGCTAATCGTCTGTGTTTCTATCGTTAAATGGCTATTATGAAGCGTTATGGGTGCCAACACCTGTTCTTGTATCAGCTGAGCATAGGTTTTGGCAACATCGATAGATTGGCCTTCTTCATTAAAGTATTGATGCAAGTGAAGGAAGAAGTTAGCGCGATCGCATTTAAACACACTGGCATTGCCTGAGTTATTTGTCTCAAATGTGCGGACAAAGCGGCTAGCTAATATGCGTAAAAGGTAGTCGATGGTGGGTTCGCCGAACGCATCCTCATATTCTTTAATATTGCTTACGCTTACCCGCATAAAAACCGAGAATGGTTTAGCCGATTTATCTTCATGCGCTTTTTCGGCAAGATAGTGTTCGAACTTGTTCAAATTAGGAAGGCCTGTTACTGCGTCGGTTAACGCTAGCTGTTTATAATGCTCAATTTCGTAACGTTGCGTGGTAACATCCCGAATGGTAGCAACCACTAACTTCTGCTCGTGAACAACACACGTCGTAAAGCTGACCTCGCAGGAAATACGTTTGCCATTTTTGTGCCGCAAGCACTCTCTTACAGCGCCGCCGTCCGCGCATATTTTCAATCCCGCATCTAAATTCAAAAAGTAAGAAGGTATATCGCTATTTTGTACCTTAGTGGCAATTAGCTTAACGTCTTGCCCTATCAAATCGTCTGGCTCGAAACCCAAAACTTTAGTTACACATTCGTTAGCTGACAATATGGTGCCATTCTCGTCGATGCTTAAAACAATACTATCGACGCTATTAAGCAAACTAACGACATAGTCGGTATAATCGTGTTGAGAATCTGATAAACGCTGAACGTCCGTTTCATCCTGTATTACGCCAAAAAGCCGTGTCAGCTTTAATGCTCCAGACTCCATTCGCTGAACTTGCAGAAAAACTCGTCAATTTGACATTTTTAGTGCGCCCTTGCTTGTCCTTAATATCGATATGCCTTACGAACTGCCGCTCGCCTTTCATCGCTTTAAATACTTTATACTTTAACGCGGCTCTTTCGCTCGGCACCATAGTGTCGAGAATTTCGTTAAGATTCACACTTTTCACGCGCCTTATTCCCAATAGGTTTCGCGTTACTTCCGTTGCGGCAAAAACTCCCGTGGCTCGGTCTAACTCCCACGCGCCTACTTTAGAAATAGCGCTGACTTCTTCTAACAGTGATAACTGTTCTGAAAGTTTGTCTGAATACGGATGCCGAATGAGGTCATACTGATAGCAGACTTCAATTTTCTGCCTCATGATATCGATATAGTCATGCTGCTGAGCGGTTAATACGCTATTTGAAACAAATATAAGTACAACGCCCATCACTTCATTTTGCATGTCTCTGATCATTGCAACAACAATATGATTATCAGCAAACTGCGTAAATGATTGAGGCAGTACAAATTCACTAGCGGGAATAGGTGCGCTTAAAGGTGTGAGAGGAAGCATGAGTAAAACGTGAGAGGGAAAAACAATACTTTCGGCATCTACAAGAGTATGGTTTTTATCAGTTGCAACCACCGTAGCTCGGCCGCTATTTGGGTTTATTGAGGCAAGCGCTATACTCAGAGCTTCGGTTTTTGCCCTATTTTCATTAAGTAAATCAGCAATACTTCTCTGAGTTGCACGCACGGTTGAAAGCATGCGTTCACTGCGTAAATCCATCTAAGCGAACCTTTTGATAATCCATCAATTACAGCAAAAGCAAAAGTCACAACACATTTAATCAAACAAAGAATGTGCCATATTCCTTAGAGTACTTTGAACCTTGCTACTTTATTTTACGGCATGTTATTTTAAGACGCGTTTCATTTAACTGTCGACGTGTGAGCTACGATCATCACAGGCTTGATAGTTAAATTGACCGTTCAAACCGGGGGAGAGATTGCCGCTTCAATTCAAACAATATAGACAACTACCGTACAAATTTCCAGCAGCTTTTTATTCACCTAGTCCTTCAATCTGGAATTTGAAATAAAGGTAGCTATTGAGTTAGCGGGTATTAAAACAGAGCGCGTTTTCTCATAAGCCACTATCACCGAATAAACTAATGCACAGTGGCGAAGCGGTTAAAAAGAAAACGAGCTCATTTAGGGACTTATACTAAGAGTATTAGTCTTTCTTAAAATCGTCGTGACAAGATTTACAGCTAGCGCCTATTTTGCCAATAGCGCCACGATACGCACTTTCATCACCCGCTTTAACCGCAGCTTGTAGGCCTTGAGCAGCGGTTTTAAGCGCCATTACCTTTTTCTCTACCTCTGAGAAATTTTCCCAAAGTTCATCCTTTGCCCCTGTTTCAACATCGAACTTACGCGTATCTACAGATAAATAGTCGCCCATCATCTCGGCGAGTTGCTCAAGGCGCACGGCATTTGTTTGCATAACGCTTTCATCATAAGGTAATGCGCCTTTTGCCATGCCACCGAGCGGGCCCATATTACTGCGCACTAGCTGAAATACCGCTTGGCGATACTGTGTTGCTGCTTTTGCGTGTTTTTCTGAAGATGCTTCTGTTACATCAGCTGCAACTGAAGTTGACATTACGGCACCTACGGTTGCCGCGACGATCATTGCTTTATTTAAAATTTTCATGCCTGTTCCCTCTATTTGCGTTAAGGACATCTGCAATTGCGGTAAAGCAGATGTCTAATATTTTGCTTATAAGTCTATCGTGACGAATAGTTAGTGTCAGCGCAATAAAAATAACGGTGAAACCGCCCTTTCAAGGGATTAGTGCCCGGTTATCGCACACGAAAACTCACCGCTATTTTGCTGCAAAGGAACATTTTGGACAGTCACTTATCTTATCCAAAGTACAGCTTCGGACAGTCACTTACCTTACTCAAAGTACATCTTCGGACAGTCCCTTACCTTACACAAAGTACAGCTTTGGACAGTCACTTACCTTTCTCAAAGCACAGCTTTGGACAGTCACTTGCTTTATCTCGACATCGCGATGTGATTTATCGCTGACATTTACCATTAATAAATACCTAGATACGAAAAAGCCCTCAATAAGAGGGCTTTTGCATTGGTCTCTATTTTAACTAATTAGTTAGTTAAATCGTCAAAGAACTTTTTCACGCCATCGAAGAAACCTTGCGCTTTTGGACTGTGCTTGCTTGAAGCCTTGCCCATAGACTCTTCTAGCTCTTGCAGTAGCTCTTTTTGACGTGATGATAGGTTAACTGGTGTTTCCACCACAACTTTACACATCAAGTCGCCCATAGCGCCGCTTCGAACCGACTTAACGCCTTTACCGCGTAGACGGAACATGCGGCCAGTTTGCGTTTCAGCGCTAATTTTCAGCTTAACTTTACCGTCCAAAGTAGGAACTTCAAGTTCGCCACCAAGGGCTGCTGTAGTAAAGCTTAGCGGTACTTCGCAATACAGGTTGTTACCGTCGCGTTGGAAGATGTCGTGTTCGCGAACGTGTACTTGCACGTATAAGTCACCTGCTGGCGCACCGTTCTCGCCCGCTTCACCTTCACCAGATAAACGGATGCGATCGCCTGTGTCCACGCCCGCTGGGATCTTAACGTTAAGCGTTTTAGTTTTTTCTTTACGGCCATGCCCATGACAGCTGTTACATGGGTCTTCAATGATCTTGCCCTTACCCGAACAGGTTGGACAGGTTTGCTGTACGGCAAAGAAGCCTTGTCGCATTTGAACTTGGCCGTTGCCGTGACAGGTTGGACAGGTTTTAGGTGAAGAACCTTTTTTCGCACCTGATCCATCGCACACATCACATTCAACCAGCGTAGGTACGCGAATATCAACGCTCTTACCGCGAACCGCTTCTTCTAGACTAAGCTCTAGGTTGTAACGTAGGTCTGAACCTTGACGAGCACGCGATTGACGTCCACCGCGACCACCGCCGCCAAAGATATCACCAAAAACATCGCCAAAGATATCGCCGAAGTCGGCACCACCACCGAAGCCGCCGCCACCGCGGTTTGGATCTACACCTGCGTGGCCGTATTGGTCGTATGCTGCACGCTTCTGCGAATCTGACAGAATTTCGTAGGCTTCCTGGATTTCTTTAAACTTATCTTCCAGGCCTTTATCGCCTTGCGTACGGTCAGGGTGATACTTCATCGCAAGCTTTTTATACGCTTTTTTAATTTCACGTTCGCCCGCGCTTTTATCTACCCCGAGTACTTCGTAGTAGTCTCGTTTCGACATATCGTTTACATATCCTACTTTTTTGTCGACAAGCATGTAATGCTTATCGAATCTACATCTGACTGTTGTGAAAATAACCTGATTAGGTTTTCAATAACGCCCAAGGTGGTTTACAAACAAGCTATTTAAACCAAACTATTTAAACCAAGTTATTTACACAACAAAGGCGCAACAAGAAATTCCTGCTGCGCCTGAACTGCTTAAACGGCCCGCTACTTTGAATTAACGGGCCTGACACAACAGTTTACTTCTTGTCGTCGTCTTTAACTTCTTCAAATTCTGCGTCAACAACGTCATCGTTTGCTTGACCAGAAGAAGCTTGCTGCTCAGCGCCTTCTGCGCCACCAGCTGCTGCTTGTTGAGCTTGCGCCGCTTCCATCAACTTGCTAGACGCTTGAATAAGTTCTTGCGTTTTCGCTTCAATTTCTGCTTTGTCTTCGCCTTTAACTGCAGTTTCAAGTGCTGAAAGTGCTTCTTCGATTGGCGCTTTGTCCTCTGCACTTAGTGCATCGCCAACTTCTTCAAGCTGTTTACGTGTGGCGTGAACCATACCATCAGCTTGGTTACGCGCTTGAATCAGTTCTTCAAACTTCTTATCAGCTTCTTTGTTCGCTTCCGCGTCAGCTACCATTTTTTCTACTTCTTCATCGCTTAGGCCTGAAGAAGCTTTGATAGTGATCTTCTGCTCTTTACCTGTGTCTTTATCTTTCGCAGACACGTGTAGGATACCGTCAGCATCTAGGTCGAAGGTTACTTCGATTTGCGGTACACCGCGCGCTGCTGGACGAATACCTTCAAGGTTAAACTGACCAAGAGACTTGTTGCCGCTTGACTGCTTACGCTCACCCTGTAGTACGTGTACGGTAACCGCAGACTGGTTGTCTTCCGCTGTTGAGAAGGTTTGTGACTTCTTCGTTGGAATCGTCGTGTTCTTCTCGATAAGCGCAGTCATTACGCCGCCCATAGTCTCGATACCTAGAGACAGAGGCGTAACGTCTAGCAGTAGTACGTCTTTAACGTCACCAGAAAGTACACCACCTTGAATTGCCGCACCTACCGCTACTGCTTCATCAGGGTTAACGTCTTTACGTGGCTCTTTGCCGAAGAATTCAGTTACATACTTCTGTACCAGCGGCATACGTGTTTGACCACCAACAAGGATGATGTCATTGATATCGCCTACTGATAGGTCTGAATCAGCTAGTGCTTGCTTAAGTGGGTTAAGCGAGTTTTTCACAAGGTCTTCAACCAAAGACTCAAGTTTTGCACGAGTTAGCTTTATGGCTAAGTGCTTAGGACCTGTTGCATCAGCTGTGATGTAAGGCAGGTTAACTTCTGTCTGTTGTGATGAAGAAAGTTCGATTTTCGCTTTTTCACCCGCTTCTTTAAGACGCTGCATAGCTAGCGGATCTTTACGAAGGTCGATACCTTGATCTTTCTTGAATTCTTCAACTAGGTAGTTGATAACACGGTTATCGAAATCTTCACCACCAAGGTGTGTGTCACCGTTAGTCGCTAGTACTTCAAACGTGTGCTCGCCGTCTACTTCATCGATTTCGATGATAGAGATATCAAAAGTACCACCACCTAAGTCGTATACTGCAACAACGTTATCGCCTTGCTTCTTGTCCATACCGTAGGCAAGAGCAGCAGCAGTTGGTTCGTTGATGATACGCTTAACTTCAAGACCTGCGATACGACCTGCATCTTTCGTTGCTTGACGCTGAGAATCGTTAAAGTAAGCAGGAACAGTAATTACTGCACCAGTTACTTCTTCGCCAAGATAGTCTTCAGCGGTCTTCTTCATTTTCTTAAGTACTTCAGCAGAAACCTGAGGAGGCGCCATTTTTTCGCCTTTAGCTTCTACCCATGCGTCACCGTTATCAGCACCTACAATTTTGAAAGGCATGATGTCGATATCGCGCTGTACTTCTTTATCTTGGAAGCGACGACCAATTAGACGCTTAATTGCGAATAATGTGTTTTCAGGGTTTGTTACCGCCTGACGCTTTGCAGATTGACCTACAAGTGTTTCACCATCGTTTGTATAAGCGATGATTGAAGGGGTTGTACGATCGCCTTCCGCGTTCTCAATTACGCGAGGTTTGTCGCCGTCTAGAACTGCGACACATGAATTCGTTGTACCTAAGTCGATACCTATGATTCTACCCATTTCGTGTCTCCGAATAAGTTTCTTAATACTGTACTTTTAGTGGGGTTATTCCCCGGCTTTTCAATAGATGCCAGTAAAAAAACTGACATTTTCGTGTGTTTGTCGCAAAAAAGCGTATTAAGCTTGCGTATCCACACCGTCGCTTGGCGCACGCGATACCATAACCATGGCAGGGCGTAACAAGCGGCCGTTAATTTGATAACCTTTCTGCATAACCGCCATCACTGTATTTGGCTCGTGGTCTGCACTTTCTTGCATCGACATTGCCTGATGCAAATCAGGGTTAAAGGTTTCGCCCTGCGGATCAATAAGGCTTAATCCAAATTTCTCAATAGTGCCTAAGAAAGTTTTGTGGGTCATTTCCACACCTTCTAAAAGCGGTTTAACGGCCTCATTGTCGCCATCAGTCATTTCGATAGCGCGCTCTAGGTTATCGATAACCGGAAGCAATTCGCCCGCAAAACGTTCAAGAGCAAATTTGCGTGCCTTTTCTACTTCACCTTCAGCACGACGACGTGCGTTGTCAGCGTCTGCACGCGCACGAAGCACGCCATCTTGCTGTTCTTTGATGGTTGCTTGCGCCTCAGAAAGTGCGGTTTCTAGTTCATAAATGCGCTGTGCATTTTCATCTAGTTCTACGCCTTCTGCTTCTGACGTTTCAACCTGCGCCTCTTCTGCGCCTAGTACAGTTTCATCAACTGCATTTTCTTGTTCTGCCTGCACGTCGCGATTATCGCTCATGCCTACCTCCACACGTTTTTCTTAATTAGGCGATGCCCAATAACACTCAAATTACTGGGAATTACTTCGTTGCGCTTAGTTATGGGGCTAGTTTTAAGGTGATCAAGGGTATCCACATTATTTTTGTGGGTGATTTTTAAAAAATCGTGGGAGATGCGCCATATGTAAAGAACATGTTATTGTAAATTTTTTTATAAACTCTACAGTCGCGAGTTTTGAAAATGCGTTCAACTGCACGAACTATCTATTACACGGAATAACTATGCTAAGTATATGGACGGTGGGAACTATCGTCGGTTTCTACCTTCTCGCGCTGTTTGCCTTGGCATTTTGGGGCGACAGGCATTTACGCGATAATCGGCAGCACCCTGTTCTCTATAGCCTTGGTTTAGGTGTGCACTGTACCTCTTGGGCGTTTTTCGGCACTACATCGCAAGCGGCACAATACGGCTGGGCAGTTATCCCTACGTATTTGGGTATTACGTTGACCATGGCATTTGCCTTTCCCGTAATTCTTCACATAAGTAGACTATGCCAGCAACACAACATCAGCTCGCTGGCTGACCTCATATCATTGAAGTACCAACACTCTCATTTAATTGCCGCTCTTATCACTTTACTGTGTTTTTTTGGTGTTGTTCCCTATATAGCACTTCAGCTAGACGCTATTACAAAGTCTATTAATTTACTCACTGGTGAGCCCCAAACCACCACACCTTGGTTAAGCATTTATGTGGCCGGTTTGCTCGCCATATTTGCTATAACCTTCGGCACGCGTACGCTGAATTTAACTGATAAGCACCCCGGTTTGCTGCTTACTATAGCATTTGAGTCAATTATTAAGCTTGTCGCCCTGTGGGCTGTGGGTATTTTTGTTTGCTTCTTTTTATTCGATGGCGCATTAGATTTAATATCTAACGCCGCATCCAATGACAGTGCTAGAGACGTCATTTATGCCGATAGCGCGCCATGGGTCTATTTATCACACGTAGCCCTTGGTGTTTGCTCTATGTTTGTACTGCCACGCCAATTCCATATGAACTTTGTTGAGCAGAACGGTGAGGGAGAGCTTAGAACAGCAAGGTGGCTATTTCCCCTCTATTTATTTGGAATGACCCTTTTTATTATTCCTATTGCACTTGCAGGAAAAATGCTGCTGCCGGTGAGTACAAGCTCTGATGCGTACGTGCTTGCCCTGCCTTTACATACTGAAAATATCGCGCTGTCGTCCTTTGCTTTCATAGGCGGTCTTTCTGCAACCACTAGCATGGTGATTGTTGCAACCTTGGCGCTGGGAATAATGATCTCGAACAATGTTGTCACGCCACTTTGGCTAAAAGCGCGACTAAAGACTTCGCCCAACCGCTCAATGCAACCAAACAAAATACTGTCTATACGTCGTATTACCGTTGTGGTCGTACTTAGCATTGCGCTCTGGTATCACTTGAATATAAGTCAGGCTGCTCCTTTAGTTAAAAGCGGAGTTATTGCCATTGCATTATTAGCACAGTGCATGCCCGTGTTAATGTTCGGAATCTATTGGCGGCGTAGCAGCAAAGCCGCTGCTGTATCCGCTTTATTAGTGGGTTCTACGTGCTGGGCGATATTTCTACTCTACCCCAGCCTGCTTTCTAGCTACTATTTTAACCCTGCTCCAACCGACCAAGCGCTTGGGCTAGGATTTGCCTTCTCGTTACTGGCTAATTGCATTACATTTGTTGTTGTGGCGTTCATTTCTTCGCGACACGGGACAAACGAAACCGACACGACACTGCAAAGCAATTCGCCCCCCAATTTACTCGTTAAAGTGCGTGACTTAATGGCGTTAACGGAACGGGTACTCGAAAGCGCCACCCATTCCCAGCTTGTAAAGCAACTTACGATTGATGTTGAGCGTGCATCAAGCAGCGGCTATGCCAGTCAGGCCCTTATTGATAGGGTGAATAAATTGCTTGCCGCCCAAGTGGGAGCGCCCAGTGCTCGAATATTACTAGGCGCTATCGCGGATACTGGTAGAGCTGCCTTGCCGGAGTTAGTTGACTGGGTAGAAGAAGCAACACAGTCTTTTCAATTCAATCACGAGGTACTTCAATCATCGGTACAAAATATTGAACAGGGAATCAGTGTAGTTGATGACAAGCTCCAATTACTGGCATGGAATGATAGATACGTAGAGCTTTTTGCTTACCCTAAAGGCTTTTTAAAAGCAGGTATGCCGATTACCGATATACTGAGTTACAACGCTAAGCGGGGCTTGTTCAACCCCTCATCCATTGATAAACGGGTGAGCTATATGCGTGAGGGTACCCGCCACAAGCATATCCGCAAGCAGCCTGATGGAAAAGTGATAGAGCTAAACGGTGCGCCCCTTCCTGGTGGCGGCTACGTGACTACCTATAGCGATATCACTGAATACATGGCAATTCAAAAAGAATTAGAAAGTGCAAAAGAAGATCTGGAGGAAAGAGTTACTCAACGCACTGCAGAACTAGAGGAAGCTAAGCTTCAGGCTGATAAAGCCAACGAAAGTAAAACCAAGTTTTTGGCCGCGGCTGGGCACGACCTCATGCAGCCTTTTAACGCCGCCACATTATTTGCCAGCATGCTAAGTAAAAAAACGCAAGGTAGCGAACTGGCTACGCTGTCTGAAGGCGTGGTGAATTCTTTGGACAATGCTCAGAGCTTACTTTCAATGCTACTTGATATGACGAAATTAGACGCTGGCGTTCTCATACCGCAAAAGACTGAATTTGCCATCGATGAGATGCTATCTTCGTTGGTACAAGAGTTCAGTGTTATTGCAAAGCAAAAAGGGGTTACGCTGAGGTATGTACAAACGAATGTCATAGTGTATTCAGACAAAAACTTGCTGCGACGTGTGCTGCAAAACTTATTGTCCAACGCGGTTCGCTATACCCCTAAAGGCAGCATTTTAGTGGGCGTTAGGCGCATACAAACTGAAAATACCGAGAAAACAATAAAGCTTTGTGTTTACGATACCGGTTTAGGTATTGCTGCACACCAACAGCATGAAATTTTTAGTGAGTTCCACCAGCTGGATAACAACAAAGGTGAAGGGATTGGATTAGGCTTAACTATTGTAGAGAAAATTTGTCGATTACTCGGCCATCAAGTAGGGCTAACCTCATTACCGGGAAAAGGTAGCTGTTTTAGTGTTACAGCAACACGCATAATGCATACGAGTGGTAATTCAAAACAAGTGCTGAAAACGGAAAGCTATAACAAAGAACTGTTTTTGGAAAACAAACGTTTCCTATTGGTAGAAAACGATGAGCAAGTCGCGAATGCAATGTGTGCTCTCCTTGCCGATTGGGGAGCAAATACAACCCTAATCACCAGTGGCACCGAGGCCCATAATGTTTCCCACCAGCACTTTGACGTACTTATTGCTGACTACCACTTAAACTATGGAGAAAACGGCTTTGATGTAGCGGCGATATTATCTGAAGAAAACGTGAGTTTCGCATTGAAGATATTGGTCACCGCTAATAGAAGCAACGAAATAAGAGAGAAAGCAGCAGCATCGCAATTTAGCTACCTACCTAAGCCTTTAAAGCCAGCGGCGCTAAAGCGCCTGCTTAAACAATCATTACCTCATCACCATTGACACTTCGGCAGTCCGAATTCGCAGGATAAATAAGCCAAACCTAACTTAAGTGCATTGCATTTTTGAACGCAATACCCGCCTTGGTTCTGTTGATAACACCAAGCTTTCGTAACACGGCTGACACATGTTGTTTAACGGTAGATTCGGAAATAGCCAGTTCGTAAGCAATCTGCTTGTTGAGCAAGCCATCTGATACCATTCTTAACACTTTAAGTTGATGAGGTGTGAGTTGTTTCAACCTAGCGGTGAAATCACCTTGGTCGGATACACTACCCGCATTAGAGGCAGCAGAGTTTTGTTGCGAATCTGAAGGCATCTGAACTGTTGGGGGTATCCAAGTTTCCCCATCCAATACGGTATTTACTGCATCAATAATACACTCAACCGAGGCCGATTTAGGTATAAAACCACTTGCACCTAATGCAAAAGACTTTGCCATGACGTCTGCCTCTTCTTGTGCGGTAATGACGATTACAAGCACATCAGGGTATAGCGCATGTACTTGTGCAAGGCCATTTAACCCTTCATTGCCTGGCATGGTAAGATCTAAGAAAAGCAGGTCTATGTCTTGAAAGTCTTCAAGATAAGAAAGGGTATCGGGGAAGGTGGATGTTTCTACAAGCTCGAGGTGCTCCACGCTGGTTAGTGCATGACACATAGCAGCCCTGAACAAAGGATGATCGTCAGCAATCAAAATTTTTACGGACATAATGCTATCAACTTGTAACTACCTTGTTAATTAACATACTATCACGCCGGTTTCAAAAGGTTAATGCTTTAGCGTAACTAGTTACACAACACCTACAACGCCCAACATTCTCGCAGGTACCAATCGCGTAAAAGTGAACACGCCTAAGCATAAAAGCTTAGGCGTGGTGAACAGCGTTTATTTTATCTAAGCCATACCGTTTAGAATCGATAGCCCACCGTAAGATGAACAGTACGCGGGTCACCGTAATAACCGATAAGTGTTGTATCGCCACCAAGACCTGGCCCAAAGTTACCCTCACCGTCTTGAGTGACAAAGTCATATCCACCAACCAGATACTCTTCATCGGTCAAGTTTTTCACGTGTAACCCAGCATACCAGTCGCCTTCAACACTTTCCCAGCGCGCGCTTAAGTTAACCATGCCATAGGCATCTTGTTGAATAAGGTCGCTGGTTTCGAAGATTAGATAATCATCGCGATAATAGTAGTTGGCGTTGAAAGTAATATCCCCGAAACTCGTTTCTAGTAGGTAATTGGCATTAAGATTAAAGGTATTCTCTGGCGTACTTGCTAGACCAATCAACGGAGGAATTGCATTGTTTTTCTTAATCTCAAAGTCAATATAACCGTAAGCAACGTCAAACTGAAGGTTATCCGTGGCTACCCACGTCATCTCCAACTCAGCGCCTTTCGCTGCGGTTTCTGCCGCGTTGCGCAAGCGCTGGTCAAGGGCCGTTGGGTCAGATAAATCACCTTCTACACCAATGTACTGACGATCTTTGTGATCATATGAAAATAAAGTGACATTCATGCGAAGCGCGTCGCTTAAATCGCTTTTTACACCCACTTCGAAGCTATCTACAACTTCAGGTTCTACACCAGGCTCATTGGTTTGAGCTCGAGGATTAAAGGTGCCTGATTTGAAGCCTTGTGAATAGCTTGCGAAGAACATGGTATCGCGGTTCATTTGATATTCCACACCCACTCGCGGGGTAAAGCGAGACCAGCTCTCTACTGCTGGCGCATCTAGAATATCGTCACCATCGGTGTCTGTCCCGAGCACTTGGGGAACAAGTTGCCCATCGGGCCTTACATAGCCATCAACCCAGTCAGTCGACGGGTAAACATTAGCAAATACCAAACCGTTGTTCACAAACGCCGACTTTTCTTCATCGGTATAGCGCGCACCTAACGACAAGGATACTTTATCGCTAATGTCATAGTTCATTTGCGCATACGCAGCCCAACTTTCTGAGTTATTACAGCCGGTAACTTCACGGGTCAAACCGGGGGCTCCTAACGCTTGCCCTAGCACACCTAAAATCGCATCGAAGTTTCCGCAGCTTTCACCGTCGTAAAAGTACAATCCCGAAACAACGCTAAAAGTATCACCCATATAGTTTGCTTGAAGCTCATGGGTATCATTACTATCGTCATACTCTGCTGGCACATCAAAAATAGGCAGTGGCGTATTGTCAAAATCAATGTTTGTGGGTGAATAGCTTTCTCTATGCGAACCAATATACTTAAGCTCTAAATCATCATTCACTTGGTATCGTGCTAGCCAGTTATAGCCTTCTAACTCGACTTTATTCCACGTAGGTAAGCTTGTGTAAGAATCGAAGACTGAATCAGGCACAGGCGCATCCGTTAAAATACTTGGAATTAAGCGATAGCCCCCTTTCGCATTTGACGTATCTTCAGTTTTATCCCAGCCAATACGGAAAAACAAATCTTCACTTGGGTGAACTTCTAGCGTTACACGGGCTGCCCAAAGATCTTTGTTATAGTTCTCTTTATCTTGGTTGGGCAACGCACTTACCAGATATTCGCCAAAGCCGTCGCGGTTTAAATTGGCATAACCCACGCCTAGATACACCGTGTCTTCAATCAATGGTATTTGTCCGGTCACTTTAATATCCCGCTGACTGTAGCTACCTACCGTAGCTTCAACATTCATTTGCGTATCGCCGGTCATTTCTTTCGTAACGTATTTAACCGCACCACCGATGGTATTTTTGCCGTACAGCGTGCCCTGCGGGCCGCGCAACACCTCAATGCGTTGCACATCCAAAAGGTCTAGTACCGCACCTTGGGGGCGCGCAATGTAGACATCATCAACATAAATACCTACGCCTGGCTCGTAGCCCCAAAGCGGGTCTTGCTGACCTAACCCACGAATAAATGCCGTAAGCGTTGAGTTAGTACCACGGCTCGTTTGTAGCGTAGTGTTGGGGGAGAACTGCTGCACTTCAGTCAGCACGCTAATGCCTTTTTCGCCAAGTTCAACCGCACCAATAGACGTAATAGCTACCGGCGTCTCCTGTAGCGACTCTACAGTTTTTCGTGCGGTAACTTCAATGCGTTCTAGCTTTCCTTTTTGCTCTTCGGCGTCGGTATTAGTTTGGCTATCCTGAGCAAATACCGGCGCTGAGCTTAGTACACTTGCCACCGCAAGGGCGCATAAGCTATGCATAGGGCGTTTTACTGAAGCTCTTTTTTGTTCTTCTGTTGTAACAGTGGCTGAATATGGTTGGTAGGGTGATACCAAGCTATTTGTGTGTGCTGATTTAGACATAGTGAGTCCTTGTTGTTCTAAGTTTTAGGGCCTAATGGTCTTTGCTGTACTTCAAAACTTCAAAGATCAATAAGCTCACGTCACTGTCGGATGTATTGCCTACGGTCAAAATCACTTTAGTTAATTAATTGTTAATAGTATGTAGTACCATCGTACTATGGGATTTTGGGAAAAGTAACGTCAAACTTTATGTCTGTTATGAATGCTTTTTATTTGATTTGCATACATTTTGTGGTTTTGGGTGTGCGCAAATCTTTAATCGACTTAACTGTTTCGGATCATCTGCGGTCACAGATTTTTAAGGAATAATAACTATGTTAAGTATGATTGGCTTGGTAGGCGGTCTGTTGTTGCTTATTGTGTTAACAATACGCGGAATGAACCTCTTTATTGCTGCACCACTGTGTGCGCTAGTGGTAGCTCTTACCAATAACATTGGCGTGTTCACAGGCGATGTGAACTTTGTTGAAACCTATATGGGCGGCTTTTCAGGCTTTATCGCTTCTTGGTTTTTTATGTTTTTACTTGGCGCGTTATTCGGTAAATTCATGGAAGACACCGGAGCTGCTGACGCTGTCTCTCGTTGGATCATTACAAAAATTGGCTACAAACGTGCTGTGCTAGCGGTAGTGCTGGCTTGCGCCATTTTAACCTATGGCGGTGTTAGCGTATTTGTCGTGGCGTTTTCGGTTTACCCTATGGCGGTAAGCTTGTTTAAAGATGCTAATTTACCGCGAAGGTTTATCCCTGCCGCTATGGCCTTTGGTTCGGTAACCTTTACCATGACCTCTGCAGGTTCACCTGAAATCCAAAACTGGATCCCCATTAAGTATTTAGGTACATCGCCTTTCGCGGCTTGGGAGGTCAGCCTGATCGTGGCGATATTTATGGCATGCTTCGGCTACTGGTGGCTGGCTAAAATGATTAGAAAAGCCGTGAACAATGGTGAGGTTTTTGAATCAAGAGCCAGCGACCCACAAGTACGTGAACGGGAATTACCCCACCCGCTCACCGGTATTGTGCCGTTAGTGGTGGTGCTAGTCATTTCATTTTTATTCCACGAAGAGCTCGCTCAACTGGCACTTATCCTTGCGTTAGGCGGCGGCGTGCTGTGTTTGTTGGCAATAAACTTCAAGTACTTTCATAGCTTGCCTGTTGCTATCAATGCGGGTACGACAGGGGCATTAATTGCCATAGGTAACACCGCTGCCGTTGTAGGTTTTGGTTCGATTGCGAAAAACACCGAAGCGTTTCAAACAACCGTTGCGCTTATGACTCAAATCCCGGGCAACGAACTGATAGGCGCTGCCATTGCCATAAGCGTTATTGCGGGGTTAACCGGCAGCGCCTCCGGCGGACAAGCCATTGCCCTTCCCTTAGTAGCGCCCCACTATTTAGACCAAGGCGTAGAGCCCGACCAGCTGCACAGAATCGTGTCAATATCATCAGGAGCATTAGACTCTCTACCCCACAACGGTTATGTGGTAACAACCATTCGCGCTATTTGTAACGAAACCCATCAGGCGGCGTACTGGGCAGTGGGTGCGCTAACCGTAGTGGTGCCGGTCATTGGTCTTGCCATGGCCATTGGCCTATTTAGCCTAATATAAGTGGTTTTTCACATAACGCAGAATTTACCGTGTTCACGACGCCAGTTAAAAAGGCATATTTAATATGAACAGAAAACCCAAGCACGAATTTGTTTTTCATCGTTTAATAGACGTAAGCAGAAAAGTAGCCGTTGGGCGCTTGCGCCCTTTGTTTAACGCGAATTACCGTATGTTACCAACTAAAAAGCGGAACGCGCGTATTAACATTCGTTCTAGCAAAGTGATAGGCCTAATTGCCTCCCTATTACTCGTATTTAACAGCCAAGTATTCGCTGAAACAAAGACAAGTTCCGCTTCGCTTACTGAAAACACTTCGAGCACCGGGTCATCAGACTCTGTTGTTTCAGGTACGTTAAACGCCGCGCCCATGATTGTGGAAAAGCAGGTATTTGAGATACCTCAATATACGACGTTCGGTGGTAGAGACATTAAAAGCGTAAAAGTAGGCTGGGAGGCATACGGAAAGTTAAACGCTGCAAAGACCAACGTTATTCTTATTACCCATTACTTTTCAGGCTCCTCTCATGCGGCAGGAAAATATCACATCAACGATGCTTCCCCCGGCTATTGGGATAGCGTAATAGGGCCAAGAAAGGCAATTGACACCGAACGCTTTTACGTTATTAGTGTAGATACGCTGGCTAATTTAAATGCTTACGACCCTCATGTAATCACTACCGGCCCGGCGTCAATTAACCCAGACACTGGAAAACCCTATGGATTAGATTTCCCTGTAGTGACAATACGAGACTTCGTAAATGTACAAAAAGCCCTGCTTGAAAGCTTAGGCATTCGCAAACTCTACGCGGTTGTTGGGCCTTCGATGGGGTCGATGCAGGCTATCGAGTGGGCTAGTGCCTACCCTGACTGGGTGGAACGCATGATTTCTGTTATTGGCGCAGGTCAAAGTGATGCGTGGACTACCGCAGCCCTTGAACACTGGGCTACGCCTATTAAATTGGACAGAAATTGGAACAAAGGCAATTACACACAAGAGCATGCACCGCTTGACGGCTTGGTGGGTTCCCTAATGTTGATTACCCAAAATGCCCTTACCCCTGCTTTTTTCAGAACACGGCAGCATGCTAGGATTTAAAAATGTTGAGTCTGGGCCGCTTAGCAATATCCACCAATCTCATAGTATTGTGAATTGGCTGCGCGAGCGGGCACAATCAAGAGCGAAAACCATGGACGCCAACCACCTTCTATATTTGGTGCGCGCTTGCCAGCTTTTTGTTGCAGGCCATCAAGACAACATGAAGCAAGGGCTTTCAGCTATAAAGGCTAAAACCCTGTTTATACCCGCCCAAACTGATTTGCTTCTTATGCCTTATTTATCGCAAAGTGCACACCATGGCTTAACCTCTTTGGGTAACAACAGCAGTTTAACAACCTTAGACGGTAAATTAGGACACTTAGAAGGGGTGGCCAATATTTCAGCCCAGGTCCACGCAATTCAACAATTTTTAGAAAATGATAAGGCAGCAATGCAATGAAAAAACTTAATTATTCTTTACGTCTAGCTCTGTCTGTATCTTTGCTGTCTGCAGGCTCACTAACGTTAAGTACCCTTGCCGGGGCGCAAGACAACCTGCCCAACCTCTCTCTCGACCTAAAACATGTGACCGTCTCGGGGCTTTCTTCAGGTGGCTATATGGCAACCCAATTTCAGTTGGCGCACAGCGACTGGGTAAAAGGTGTGGGCGTTATTGCTGGCGGCCCTTATTACTGTGCGCAAGGCGACATTACCACAGCCCTTGCACAGTGCGTAAATAAAGTAGAGGGCGAAATCAGCCTTAACGCGCTGAATAAAAAAGCAAAGCAATACGAAGCAGAAGGTAAAATCGCCTCGCTTAATAATATGAAAGGCGCAAAAGTCTGGCTTTTTCACGGTACGCAAGACACCAGAGTCATTGCACAAGTCAGCGACTTACTGTTTGAACAATACAAACAGTGGACAGACACTCAAAATATTACCTACATCAATGACAAGCCCATGGCGCACCTTTTTCCAACAAAAGACAAAGGCGTGAACTGTATGAAGTCTGAGAGCCCGTTTATTGGAAATTGTGACTATGATGCAGCGGGTGCCATGCTTTCGCATCTCGTTGAAGGTGTCTCTGCGCCAGATGAAACACTATCAGGGGTGCTACATTCGATAAATCAGCAGGAAATAGCCAGAAGCGATGCTAAGACGTTGGCGAGTGAAGGCTTTGTTTACGTGCCTGAAAGCTGTGCTAAAGGCGAAACCTGTAGAGCTCACATTAGCTTTCACGGCTGTAATCAATATGCAGATGCCGTGGGCGATGCTTACACCATGCAAACTGGCCTTAACGCGTGGGCAGACGATAACAACATTGTGGTGCTTTACCCACAAACTAAAAAGTCTTTGTTTATGCCACTAAATCCACAGGGCTGTTGGGACTGGTGGGGCTACGCTTCAAGCGATTACGCGAATAGAGATGGCGCGCAAGTTCGCGCAGTAAAAGCAATGCTGTTTTCACTCAATAGCGACACGCCAACTGTTGAGACTCCAGGAGGTACGAATGAATAGACGCACAGTATTTATTACAGGCGGTGCAAGCGGTATTGGTTTGGGGATTGCGGAAGCGATGATGAAACAGGGTCACCATGTGATCATCGCTGACATCAATGAACAGGCCGCGAAAGAAGCAGTAATTAAACTTGCGCATTTAGAGGGTTCGGCCAGTGCGGTGGCCGTTGATGTGTGTGACGCACAACAAGTCGCAGCTTTGCCAGAAGTACTGGGCAAACACACTGTAGATGTACTGATTAATAACGCGGGAATTCAGCACGTTTCTCGCATTGAAGATTTTCCAGCGGATAAATGGCAGCAGTTGATTAATATCATGCTGGTAGGCCCCGCCCTTCTGACTCAAGCATTTTTACCGGCAATGCGCGAGCAAAATTATGGCCGCATTATTAACGTTGGCTCAATCCATTCTTTGGTGGCCTCGCCTTACAAGTCTGCCTACGTGGCAGCCAAACACGGGCTGTTGGGCTTTTCAAAAACCATTGCCCTTGAAACCGGTGACTGTGATATCACTATCAATACCCTTTGCCCGGCCTATGTAAAAACACCGCTTGTCGAGCAGCAAGTTGCCGCACAGGCGAAAGAGAATAATTTGACCGAAGAAGAGGTGATAACAAAAATCATGTTAGAGCCCATGCCTAAAAAGCAATTTGTGAGTGTTGAAGAGCTTGCTGATACCGCAAGTTTTTTGATGTCGCCTAGCGCGCGTAATATCACCGGGCAAACTGTGGTGCTAGATGGAGGTTGGACCGCGAGATAAAAAGGCAGCAAAGTGAGCTGCCCTATTAAGCTGAGCTAATCCCTAAGGGGCAACCAAAGCCTGATTTCGATACTGTAACGGGCTCAGGCCTTTTATTGTCATAGCGTATTGAACAGTCCACTACTCCCAAAGCGATACGTAAATGGCAACCATTTCCTCAATCGTAGGAACTCTCGGGTTATTGTTAGGTGAGCCGGACGCCAACGCCTGTTCAGCCATGGTTGAGGCTAAGGCAAAAAAGGCTTCTTTATCGATGCCAAAGTCAGCGGGCGTAGGCACCTGTAAGTCTGCGTTAAGCATCTTTAGCTCGTTGATCAGTTTTTGATTTGCCATATCATCTGAATCACCTTGCGTAGCTATCCCCATCGCACGAGCGCATTGAGCATAACGTACTGGGGCACTGGGAATAGAAAATGCGGTAACCGCGGGTAACAACATAGCATTAGACAACCCATGAGGCACATGAAACGCCGCGCCAATAGGGCGACTCATACCGTGCACTAAGGCCACCGATGCATTTGAAAACGCAATACCGGCAAGCGTTGCTCCGAGCATCATCGACTCTTTAGCGGCGTTATTTGAAGGGTCGGCAAACACAGTGCGCAAGTTAGGTGCAATTAGTGCCATTGCAGAGAGTGCCTGTGCGTCACTGTAGAGGTTTGCTTTGCGGCTGACAAAAGCTTCTATTGCGTGTGTGAGCGCATCAATACCGGTATCAGCGGTAACCCGGGCCGGTAAACTCTGCGTTAGTGTATAATCTACCAATGCTGCAATAGGCATAAACCCCAAACCTACGCACAACATTTTTTCGGTAGTGACTTCGTCAGTAATAATAGTGAAACGAGTCACTTCCGAGCCCGTTCCGGCGGTAGTAGGTATAGCAATAATAGGTATCCCTGCTTCATCGACGACACGCGGAAACTTGTAGTCTTTCATTTGACCGCCATGCTTCCCGAGTATGGCAATAGCCTTCGCGCTATCGATTGGGCTGCCTCCTCCCAATGCGATAATACAATCGTAAGGTTGAGTATTGAGAGCATCAACGCCTCTGGAAATTGACGCTACCGTCGGCTCAGGGACAGTATCTGAAAACACATCAACCGTTATCCCAGCGGTTTCCAAGATATTCACGATGGCCGCGCTATAACCTAACTCGACCATTACCTTGTCGGTAACCAGTAACGGATTTCGGCAATTAAGCCCTTTCACAGTATCAGCAACACGCTCACTTGCCCCTTTCCCTATGTGCATCACCCTTGGCAGAATAATTTGATGAGACATTGTTCCCTCGCATTGATAGTCTTTATTTAAGCTGTGCCTTATTTAAAAATAAATAAGGCAAATGGATACGGCGGCTCTCGCGCCTGCGCTCACGCCCTTCTCTCAAAAACGTTAAGCCAGCATACCTAGCGCTGCGCTCAAAGCAATGGGAATGTAAAATTATTGTTACCCACCTTGAACTGGTAGCAAACGTCTACACCAACAGCGGCAATACACTACACAGGCTAAATGCGATAAAAATGTTCGAGAGCGCATTGGCTATCGCTTTACACTTTTCTTTTGTAAAACACTTGTGCTAATGTCCAACGATTGGAAATGAAAGGACATTAGCATTCCATGCCCTATCAAACCGTTGCTTTAATTGGAAAACCTCAACACGCTGCCACCCACGACACTTTGAATAGTCTTGCCGACTATTTGCTGGCCAAAGGGTGCAAACTGCTTGTAGAAGAAAGTATTGCTGAAGAGCTTGAAACTGAAAATCTAAAAAGTTGTAACCTAGTCACCATTGGCAAAGAGGCCGATCTTGCGGTTGTTGTTGGTGGCGATGGCAGTATGCTTGGCGCCGCTCGCGTTCTCGCCCGCTTTGATATTCATGTGGTGGGCGTGAATCGCGGTAATTTAGGTTTTTTAACTGACATACATCCTGATGAAATTACGCAGCAGTTAGACCTCATATTCCATGGTGAGTGCGTTGTTGAAGAACGCTTCTTACTTGAAGTTGAAGTTTACCGTCACGAAAAGTTAAAAAGTAACAACTCAGCAGTGAACGAAGTGGTGCTTCACCACGGGAAAGTTGCTCACATGATGGAGTTTGAAATTTATATTGATGAGCAGTTTGTATTTAGTCAGCGCAGTGACGGCCTAATCGTCGCCACGCCAACGGGCTCTACCGCTTACTCACTCTCGGCAGGCGGCCCGATAATAATGCCAACGCTCGATGCACTTACTTTAGTGCCCATGTTCCCTCATACATTGAGCAGCCGCCCTATCGTTGTTGATGCCGACAGCCAAGTATCAATGAAAGTGTCTAAAGTGAACAGCGACTCTCTTCAAGTGAGCTGTGATAGCCATATAGTACTCCCCGTACTACCGGGTGATGAAATTCGCATTAATAAAAGCGCAGATAAGCTTCATCTTGTTCATCCAAAAGGTTATAGCTATTTCAACGTGCTGCGCAAAAAATTAGGCTGGGGAAGTAAGCTTTATTAAACAAACACGCTGTTGACGAAGCGATTTCCTGCATTTCTTACACTAGCCTGTAGCATTTTCTTAAGCGCTACAGGCTTGAAAAATAAAGATTTTTTAATCTTCCGCAAAATCTTCTTTTAAATCCGTCGCTTAGCTCATCAAAGATATTCGGCATACCTGTTGCAACCTCAATTACAAGCTGTCGGCGTTAAGCAAAAATGCCTTGCCGCATTTTAAAACCGTCGCCGATATTTATATTTAGTAATAGGAGATATCATGAGTAATACCAATATCAAATTTACAGCCCCAGGAATGGATAACGATGCCGCTGCCAAAACAATTAAGGTATTGGATCAACGATTGGTCGCGTTATTAGATTTACAGCTCACACTTAAACATATTCACTGGAACGTGGTAGGGCCAAACTTTATCGGTGTACATGAAATGCTCGACCCCCAAGTTGACGCGGTGCGTGAAATGACAGACACCATAGCCGAGCGTATCGCAACATTAGGCGGAGTGCCTAAAGGCACGCCTAAAGCGATGTAGGGACGCAGTTGGCAAGATTATGAATTAGGTAAAGGCCTAGTACTAGATCACCTGAAAGCGCTGGATGCTGTATACGACGGTGTAAATGGCGACCACAGAAAGGCATTGGAACTTCTAGGTGAGATTGATCCAGTGTCTGAAGATATGATTACTGGTCAGCTTGCCGATCTTGAGCAGTTCCAATGGTTTGTTCGCGCTCACATTGAATCAGGTAGCGGTGAATTACAGCAGTAATTCGCGCTTTGTTAATAGCTTTTGTTAAAGGGCTATACGACTGACAACCATTTATGGTGGCCATAGTAAAGGAGAGCTAACGCTCTCCTTTTTACTGTATAAAAAACCTTTCCTCTATTTTTCTCATTTCACGTTACACATAACCCCAATTTTATCGAATAATTATATCCAATTGTTTTTATTGAAAATAATAAACTTTTAGTTACTAATTCATAAAATTTACTGCGACTTACCTTTACAGCACCAAATACTGTATATATTATCAGTTACTGTATATATCATCATGTTCAACTTTTTCGAGTGTGGTTATGTTAGCGCATCTTTCTATTTCAAATTTTGCAGTTGTTAAGCAGTTATCGGTTCATCTTGAAAACGGCCTTACCGCCATTACCGGTGAAACCGGAGCAGGTAAATCTATTGCTATTGACGCCCTGAGTTTATGCTTAGGCGAGCGAGCAGACGCCAATGCGGTGCGTAAAGGCAGCACCAAAGCTGAAATCATTGCTCACTTTTCACTTAACGGTAATGTGGCAGCTAAAACGTTTCTTGACGAGCAGGAATTAACGTCTGACGAAGATGAAAACAGCTGTTTTATTCGGCGGGTCATCTCTAAAGAAGGTCGTTCGAAAGCATTCATTAATGGTGTTCCAGCATCGTTGCAGCAATTGAAAGGGCTGGGGCAGTTCTTGCTCGCCATTCATGGGCAAAATACCCACCTGCAGCTGTTAAAAGAAGATCATCAAAGAGAGCTAGTGGACAGCTACGCTCAACACGATGATATTTTAGATAATGTGAAGGACGCGTACTCACAGTGGCGAGATAAACAACGTACGCTAAAAACACTTCAAGACCAAGCTCAACAGCGTGAAGACCGTCTTCAACTTCTTACCTACCAGGTACGTGAACTAGACGAGTTTGCTATTGAAGAGGGCGAATTTGAAGAGCTAGAAACAGAACACAAACGATTAAGCAACGGTCAAAGCTTACTAGAACAAGCGCAAACTAGTGTTTATAACTTGTATGAAAACGATGAAGGTAATGCCCTTTCGGTTATTCAAAGCAGCATTGAACGTTTAGGTGAGTTAGAAACGCACGACGCTAGCTTAACGCCCATTATTGAACTTTTAAATGACGCCTCAATCCAAATAGAGGAAGCGGCAGGTGAGCTACGCAGTTATTGCGACCACCTAGAGATTGACCCATTACGACTGCAGCAAGTAGAGGCGCGTTACGCAAAAGCGATGGATTTAGCGCGTAAACATAGTGTCATGCCAGAAGCCCTTTACAAACACCATCAAGAGCTAACCACAGAGTTTACATCACTTTCAGAACAAGACACATTGCTAGGCACTCTCGAAGGTGAAGTTGCCACGGCCCGCGAAGATTACTTACAGACAACTAAAGGCCTTTCTGAAAGCAGACAACAAGCAGCCATTAAATTAGGCCAAGATATAGAAGCGCAAATTCGTCAAATGAATATGCCTCATGCAAAAGTAGATATTCAAATTCAATACGACGAATTTAAAAAACCTGTTAGCACAGGTTTAGATACCGTTGAATTTAAAGTCTCGACCAACCCTGGTCAGGACGCCGACAAACTTGAAAAAGTCGTCTCTGGCGGTGAGCTTTCGCGCATAGGGTTAGCGATTCAAGTTATCGCGAGCGATCATAATGCTACTCCCACAATGATTTTTGACGAAGTCGATACGGGAATTAGCGGCCCTACCGCCTCTATTGTTGGTGGGCTTTTACGCAAGTTGGGTAAGCAGTCACAAGTTATGTGCGTAACCCATTTGCCTCAGGTGGCAGCTCAAGCTCACAATCAGCTATTTGTAACGAAATTGACCGATGGCGAAAGTACGGAAACCCAGATGCTGGCGTTAACAAAGCAAGATAGAATCGATGAACTCGCGCGGTTATTAGCAGGTGATAAAATCACTAAATCAGCCTTAGCTAATGCAAAAGAGCTGCTTAAAAGCGCTATATCGAACTAAAATGCAGTTGATTGGTCATAGTTGTCAATGTAGCATGCCTTCGCGCTTGCAATAAAACAGTCTCGAATTTCGCTTAGCGACGTTCGCTGGCACTAACAAAGGCAATACTGGACAAATTAACGAATGAAGTTGCAACACCTATTAGTAATTCTCGGCATCACACTAACATCAACCGCTTGCTCGAACTGGATTTATAGAATCGACGTTCCTCAAGGCAACTTTCTCGACCAAAGAGACGTTGAAAAGCTTCGGGTTGGCATGACAAAAGAGCAAGTCATTTATGTATTAGGTAATCCTGTCGTTCAAGACTCATTCGACGATGATACTTGGTACTACGTTTACGATATGAAGCGCGGCATGAAAAAGCGCGGCGAAGATTTTCAAAAACAAATGGTGATAAATTTCGTAGATAATAAAGTCACCACAGTTGAAGGTGACTTTGAGCTCTCCGAAGATTTCAATACCCCACTTGATAACTAAGTAACGTGAAGAAGGTAGCGCTCTCCCGCTACCTTTTCTGTTTCTACTTACTCTAATAGTGACATTTATTTTGTAGGGTAGTCAGCGGTTTAACATAAGTGAGTTTTGCATGGAACATAGTTTTTGGCACAGTAAATGGCAAAAAAATGAGATTGGATTTCATGAACCAGAAGGCAATGCGCTTTTGGTAAAACATGCTCACGTGCTGCTTAGCGGTGGCGAGCAATCGTCTCACCCTATACGCATATTTGTTCCCTTATGCGGTAAAACTCGCGATATTGCTTGGTTACTCTCTCAAGGAGTAGAAGTCGTCGGTGCAGAACTTAGCGAAGTTGCAATCACGCAGCTGTTTGAAGAGCTAGGCGCTATACCTACTGTGACTGAAACCGAACATGGAAAGGTTTACGCTAAAGACGGCTTGGCTGTGTTTGTTGGTGACATTTTCAAGCTTTCAGCAAAGGATGTAGGCAACGTTTCAGGCGTTTACGACCGAGCTGCATTAGTCGCACTGCCCAGTCAGCTGCGTGCGCAATACGCTTCGCATTTAATGGAAATTACTCACAAAGCGCCTCAACTTATTATTTCTTTTGAGTACGATCAGGATGAGCTCGCTGGGCCGCCATTTAGTGTAAATGAACACACAGTAGCGTCGCTTTACGCTGATAGTTACGTACTCAATCGCTTAGAGCGCTCAGTTTAGAGGGCGGTTTAAAAGGCAAAGTAGACGCAGAAAACCTTGTCTTCGAACTCGTCGCTAAATAGCGCTATAAAAGGCGTTCTTAGTTCGTGTTTGTAGCAATTTAGTTTTTACCTAAATTGCTTTGGTGCTGCACTCAACCATAGCAGGTACAAATGGGCTAGTTTCGCATAAATCTGCATGCTAAGGCGCCCTATAGCTCTACTAGCATTTCAACACCAAACAATATTGCGCCTATTAACCCACCGACAATCGTGCCATTAATGCGTACTTTCTGTAGGTCTCTGCCGATATTGAGCTCCACCTGCTGCGCCATTTCACGCTCACCCCAACTGTTAATAGTGTCGCGAATATGACGTGTTAAAAACTCCGCCAATTCGGGTGCCATATACTTCGCGGCCTCACCAATGTGCTTATTAAACGCTTTGGCAAGATCACTATCTTGCGTTAACGTTGTACCTAAATCTTTCAATAAGGCAGACACTTTCGTCTCAGCTTTACCGTTTTGCTCCTCTAAAGAAGTTACAAGCCAATTATGAAATTTTGCCCACGACTGGTGAACATAATCTTTTAAGGCCGGATCGTTAACAATCTTATCTTTATAGCCATTTACCTTTTGTTCCATCAACGGGCTATGCTGCAATTCGTACAAAAATTCATGAACCTGTTCATCGAAAGCGTGGCGAATGGGGTGATGTTCGTCTTGGTAAATATCTTCTAAAATACTCGAAACCGCCTTAACCGCTATCAAGGCCCCTTGTTCACTTAACCAACCGGATGGCAATAGCTTTTCGATTCTGCTGTATTCTGTTTTTAACCATACAACTAACGTATCTGCGATATAGACTTGCGTATCAGGCTCAGCCAATAAATTTGCTAATTTCCCTAGCACCTTGTCTAACACCACTTGGTGCTGACGCTCTTTTGTTACTGCCCCTAATGATGTGGCCATTAATTGTCTGAGATCGAGTTGGTTAATACCCTTTTCTGCCGTTTTAGCAATAAATGTTTTAACCGGTTTATCATCTAACACTCGTAAAACACCAGCAAAGGCATCGCATAAAAACCGACTTAGCCGTGTGGCGTTCTTATCTACCGATAGCCACCTCCCGGCACCTTTAGCAGGGTCACTATTGCGAATAAGGGTTTCAATGGCTTCAGGGTGAAAGAACTTCTCTTTAACGAAAAGGGATAAATTGTTAGCAATGACCGACTTATTACTGGCTACAATATTTGTATGAGGAATAGGATATTTTGCGGGTATAGGTTTAAATAAGGCCGTAACTGCGAACCAGTCAGCAAGCCCCCCAACCAAGGCGGCTTCACTCGCCATCTTTATCAAACCGAGCCACCAAGCACCTATCAAGCTCGGGTAGAATTTGGTCATTAGTATTGTGAGAATAAATACACTTGCGGCAAACACTAAGCAAGCCAATGCAAGCCTTTTCGCTCTATTCAATTGTAGGTATTTATCCGTCATTCACTGCTCCATCTACATTACTCGGTTTTTATCGCCGACCGTTACCTTTGTATCATTTTCTATTACAAATTGGCTCTTTAGTATCAAAGGTAAATACTTAAATTAGCCACGCTGAGAAAAAACCAAGCAATCGGTTTACTTCACGCCTTTCTCTGTAGCCTTAATGACTTCGTCACGTAATTTCAGAAACTTATTTCCCCGTGCACTTCTCTCGCAATGCAAACAATGGGCCTATTAATCCAATGCGAGGGGGCCAACATTTTTCATTCTGGCGGACGGAGTTTAAAAAAGAAAATTTTAAAACGGACACACACTTTCTTTTCCTAGTACCTACATGGTGTACAAAGTGGACACACACTTAATAAAGTAAAAACTTCATCCATACTCGTTTACCACGTACTGGCATAAGTGTCTGTCCACACCTGTACTTTTATACTTGCTTGACGCGTGTATGCATAAGTGTCTGTCCACAACTGTACTTCTATATTTGCTTGTCACGTATACACATAAGTGTCTGTCCACAACTGAACTTCTATACTTGCTTGCCCCCTGTACTCATAAGTGTCTGTCCTCATCTGTACTTCTATATTTGCTTGCCACCTGCACACATAAGTGTCTGTCCACACCTGTACTTCTATATTCGCTTGAGGTGTGTGCATATAAGTGTCTGTCCCTTTCAGTACTTTAGTGTGGCTCGGAAGTAGTGGTCAAATTCACTACTCGTTGGGAGATAAAGCTATAAACTTGTGTATTGTGCGACACACTCGTTTAAAGCCTTGCGTGATATAAACATAACATACTGATTTAAATGAATTTTACAATTTGGCATGGTTAGTGATACTGCAAGGGGTAAAGTAGGCGTACACAGCCTATGAAATCTCAATCAAGGATATAAAAATATGAAAAAGTCTATTATTGCTGGCACCGTTATGCTTGTTTCTGCCTCACTACTTAGTGGTTGCGTTATACACGTTGGCAATGCTCATGCTCTAGAAGGCAGCGACTTTAGCTCAATTCTAGGTAATATTGACATTGCAGAAGGAAAGCACGCCGGCGATATTTCTTCAGTAAACGGCAATGTTGAGATAAGTAACAATGCAGGTGCTGACGAAGTCAGCATTGTTAATGGCAACCTTGAAATGGGCAGTGATGTGACTGTCCGAAATATTGATATTGTGAATGGAGATGTGAGCGCTACATCTCATTTAACCGTGCTTAAAAATGTAGAAACCGTGAACGGGAACGTAACGCTACCGGTACAAAGCACTATCGGTGGCAGCGTTGAAACGGTAAACGGCGACATCGATGCGATAGATACAACAATTGATAAGCACATCAAAACGCTAAATGGCGACATTACTTTATCTGGTACCACCCATATTGCTGGAAATCTTATTTACAAAGAGAGTGAAAGTTCGTGGGGCAAACAATCTGATGACAAACCCACGTTAACTATTAGCGCTTCAGTAACCATCGAAGGGGATATTATATTAAAGCGCCCTGTACATTTAGATATTGAAAATGACGCTTTGATGCAAAAAGTCGTTGTAAGCTATCGCGACGCGCAGTAACGTATCGGCTTTTATTTTTACGCTTTCTGTTAATAAATGACTGAACAAGAAAAAATGCTGACTGGCGCATTGTACTTTCCGTCTGACAAGACGTTAACGGCAATGCGTAAACAGTGTCGTATACAGCTTGATGAACTAAATAGTATTTGCCAGAGCGAACACAATAAGCGTACTCGACTGCTTAAACAACTTTTTGGCAGTACAGGCAAAAGGCTGTATATCGAGTCGTCATTTAAATGTGATTACGGCGAAAACATTCATGTTGGCGAAAACTTCTTCGCCAATTTCAATTGCGTGATATTAGACGCGGCTAAAGTGACAATTGGGGATAACTGTATGATAGCGCCTCAAGTTGGCATTTATACAGCAACACACCCTATCGACCCCAAGCAGCGCGCTACCGGTATCGAGTTTGCTAAACCCATCACTATCGGCCACAACTGTTGGATAGGCGGAATGGCAGTGATAAACCCAGGAGTAACGCTTGGTGATAATGTGGTGGTGGCCTCAGGCGCTGTTGTGACTAAGTCTTTCAGCTCTAATGTGGTTATAGGGGGCAACCCAGCAAAAGTCATTAAGTCTGTTGACCTAAATCCAAAACCAGACTAGCCAATAACCATTTCTATAAGCTTATTGTACATAGCCTACCGTAATTTAATAAACTCAGCCGCCTACTACTTATCATTAACCCACATTTGTTAACAACGGTGTAGACGGCGGCCTTTAAACATTAGAACATGTCTTAGCTACGTTTGAAGTAATGTACACGCAACGTAGCAGTTAATTGGCGTTAAACTAGTCCCACTCGGGCGCAAAATCTGGGTTTACAATACGCTCACCATTGTCTAGCCCGTCTACAAGTGCAAGTTCATCATCCGAAAGCTGCACACCACCGTAAGCTAAATTTTCCTGCAAGTGCGTTTTACTGGTTGAAGATGGAATAGCATAAATGTGTCGTTTTTCCATCCACGCCAGCACTACTTGCGCTGGGCTTGCATTATGATTCTGGGCTATTTGCTGTAACGTTTCATCTTTCATGACTTTGCCTACTGCAAATGGCATGTAAGCCGTCGCTCGAATATTTTTCGCTTTGCAGGCATCCACCACCTTTCTATTTTGCATAAACGGGTGGATCTCGATTTGGTTTGTGTAAATTTCCCCCTTACCTAGAATTTCTTCCGCCTTGTCTAATAAATCAATGGTAAAGTTGGAAACACCAATATGGCGGGAGAGCCCAAGCTCTTTCGCTTTTGCTAAGCTGCCCAAATAGCTTTCTAGCGAGATGTCGTTGCCAGGGTATGGCCAGTGAATAAGTAACAAATCGACATACTCTAGCTTTAGCTTCTCCAAGCTTTCATGAACACTTGGAATAAAATGATCTTCACCTAGCGACTCATGCCACACTTTGGTGGTAACAAAAAGCTCGTTTCTATTAAGGCCGCTGGTTTTAATCGCGTCACCAACCTGCGCTTCGTTATCATAAAACTGGGCGGTATCTATGTGTCTAAATCCCACGTCTAATGCTTTACTCACTGACACTCGGGCTTCCTCACCTTCTAAGCGGAAGGTTCCCATTCCCATTTGAGGCATATCTTTCATTACCGTCTCCTTTTCCGGGTTGGTACATAGCTACTGGACGTAGCGCGTTCACCCATTGCTACGCCAACGTTAAAAAAGAAGATCGCATTTCCCCTTTTGGGGGTCGTAAATTGGTTTTTAGGTAAAGTCGTTGAGCCCTAACTTATTACCGCGATGTTAAATAGAGGCACTAAAAAGCCGCTGGCTTTTAAAAGCGAGCGGCTTTTTTAGAAAGACGAATTCAGCGTTGGGCTATTTGCGCTTTGCTGGGCGGCCCGCTCTTTTATTAAGGCCCTGTTGCTTGCGAACTTTATGCTTTTTCACTGAGCGGCGCATACGGCTTAAACGAGCGTGGTCGAGTTTACCTTGACGAACGTTCACCATAGTCTGCGTTTCATCAGGCAGCTGAACGTGATTGCGAAGCGCGTTTACGTCTTCTAGCCCTAGCTCAACCCACGCACCTTGCGGCAGACGTTTTTGAAGCTCGATTGGGCCGTACTTAACACGGATAAGGCGGCTAACTTGTACGCCTTGTGATTCCCAAAGACGGCGAACTTCACGGTTACGCCCTTCTTTCAAGGTCACGTTGAACCAACGGTTCATGCTTTCTTCTTCAGCATGCTGTGGCGTGGGCGTACCCGATATTGTTAGAAATTTGGCTTCACCGTCGTCTAGCTCTACCCCTTTTTGAAGCGTGTTTAGTGTCTTGGTCGAAACTTCACCAAACACACGTACGGCGTATTCACGTTCTACTTCGCACTTAGGATGCATTAAGCGGTTTGCAAGCTCACCATCGTTGGTAAACAGAAGCAAACCACTGGTGTTCATGTCTAAACGGCCAACGGTAATCCAGCGCCCTAGACGAATAGCCGGCAGACGGTCAAACACCGTATCTCGACCTTCTGGGTCGTGACGGCTACACAGTTCACCTTCTGGCTTGTTGTACATCAACACTCGACAAATTGGCTGCTCGGTTTGACGTGATAAAAGATGGCCATCAACGCGAATTTGCGCAGTGTGGTCAACTCTATCACCTAATGTCGCTACGGTACCGTTAACCGATACTCGGCCTTCCTCAATCCAACGTTCCATTTCTCGTCGCGAGCCTAGCCCTTGGTTAGCCAGTACTTTTTGCAACTTTTCAGTCATGGGTTTTCACTCTTTAATTGCTTGTTTACGGTCGCACGGTCTATTCAGACGGTGCCTCATTTAACACCTTAAGCGGCGAGTCAGATGCTATGCTCTCAGCCATGTTTTCAAACGCGTCAGCATTGGGCAAATCGCTCAATGAAGACATTGAAAAATAGTCTAAAAAACCTTTAGTCGTAGCATAGAGCGCCGGTCGCCCGGGCACTTCTTTGTGGCCTACCACTTTTATCCAGTCTCGTTCTGTGAGTGTTTTAATAATATTGCTGCTTACCGCAACACCTCGCACTTGCTCTATTTCACCGCGAGTAATTGGTTGGCGGTAAGCAATTAACGCCAGCGTCTCGAGCATTGCTCTAGAGTACTTTGGCGCGTTTTCTTGCCACAATTTACTTAACCACGGGCTCAAAGCATCTAACGACTGGAAGCGAAAGCCACTTGCTACTTCCACCAGTTGAATACCTCGTGGCTGATAATCTAATTTAAGCTCGTTGAGCACCTTACTTAAGGTTCTATCAGCAACGGAAAACTCGTTGAGTACCGTTTCTTTGAGCCGCTGTCTGGATATTGGTTTATCAGCAACAAATATTGCCGCTTCCACCAATTGCTTCAGCTGCGCCGTGTTAACTTTCTTCATGTGCACCTAATTTTACATGAATTTTCGCATAAGGACCTGCCTGAATGCATAAAATTAGCTGTTCTTTTACTAATTCTAAAATAGCTAAGAAACAAACCACCACACCGGCCTTACCTTCCTCTAGAGTAAACAATCGCTCAAGCGGTGTATATTCAACGTTAGTCAGTACCGACAGTATCAGCGACATTCGCTCTCGGGTACTTAACGCTTCCTTCTCAATCGTATGATGTTCAAACGCTTGTGCCCGCTTCATCGCCGCGCTAAACGCAAGTACAATTTCGGCCAGCGATATGTCTGGCTCAACGCGAATGGGCGCGACATTTTCACTGGTGTCCACCTGCGCTTTAAATACATCGCGCTCCAATCGAGGCTGCGTGTCTAGGTCTTCAGCCGCCTGTTTTACTAGCTCGTACTCTTTTAAACGGCGAATAAGTTCAGCGCGAGGATCTTCCTCTTCGTCATTATCATCACTGCGCTTTGGCAGTAATAGACGCGATTTAATCTCGGCTAAAATTGCTGCCATTAATAAATATTCTGCCGCTAACTCTAGTTTAAGCGCCATCATGGCATCCACATATTCCATGTATTGCTTTGTAACATCTGCAATAGGTAATGTAGTGATATCAAATTTCTGTTTTCTGATGAGATATAACAGTAAATCAAGGGGCCCCTCGAAAGTTTCTAGAATGACTTCTAGTGCATCGGGTGGGATAAACAGATCTTCAGGCTTTTCAATAAGCGCTTCGCCATTGATAAAAGCTAAGGGTAACGGTTGCTGAACAGGCGTTGAGAGCCCGTCGTTATTGGCAGGCTCTGTACTATTCACTGTATTTTCAACAAGGTTTGCCACTCTTTCACAACCATTTTATGCGCTAACGCTTTTATTATTATCTGTTTTTATTTGAGGCTTTTCGGTTCTCTTTACTATTAGCCGTTAATTTAGCGGACTTATTGAAGTGCTATTCAAATGGCGATGGGTCGCCCGTTCCATGACGCATAATCACAGGCGTGTCATCCGACAAGTCGATAACAGTAGTAGGGTGCTCGCCGATATAGCCACCGTGAATAATAAGCCCCACCTGCTTCTCTAAATTATCGCGAATAACGTCTGGGTCTGACTCTGCCATTGTATTGCCCGGCAAAATCAGCGATGTCGACATTAATGGCTCGCCCAACTCTTCAAGCAGTGCCAGCGCAATAGCGTTGTCCGGCACGCGAATACCAATGGTTTTACGTTTTGGATTTTGCAAACGCTTTGGCACTTCACGCGTTGCTTTAAGCACAAACGTGTAGTGCCCAGGCGTGTTGTTTTTAATCTGCCTAAACGCAGTATTATCAACTTTTGCGTAAATCGATAACTCCGACATATCACGGCACATCAGAGTGAAATTATGATCTTTATCAATTTGGCGTATACGGCAAAGCTGCTCTAAAGCTTTCTTATCTTCCATTTGGCAGCCTATGGCATAGCCCGAATCGGTAGGGTAAACCACAACGGCGCCGTCCCGAATTAACTCACATGCTTGGCTGATTAAGCGTTTTTGCGGGTTATCAGGGTGTACATAGAAAAATTGGCTCATCGTTACCTCATTGTCAAAAACCGTACAGATGAATTTACTCTGCCAAGGCTTTTTCTGTTTGTCTACTTGTGTCGTGCTTATCCGTGTACCGCTATGGCGTAAACCCAGCCAACATGTAACTGCCGGGTGTCAAAACAAGCAGCCCTCACGCCTAGTTTGAAGGTGAGCGTGCGTTTTCACTTGCACTTTCACCTACCACTTTTGGCATTGCTAACTGCTGCCAATTATGCCAGATAGGAGTAAGTTTACTGCTGATACCTAAGTTTTTACCTAGCTCAGTCCATCGCGACGGAAAGTGAAAATCGGAGCCGGCGGATGCGAGTAGATCATGATTTTCAGCAAGCTCATTAATGAGCTCTTGCTTCGTTTTATTGATCCCCGGGAAGGCTGTTTCAATAGCATCACCACCGAGTTGATCAAATAAGGCCACTAGGCGTCTTAGCCACTTTGCCGTCATGTCATAGTGAGCGGGGTGCGCAAGCACAGCTTGACCGCCAGCCTCCTGAATCCAAGTTATTGCGGTTTCAATACTTGGCCATTCGGCTTTTACTGCCGCTCGTTTGCCTTTCCCCAAATATTTTTTAAAAGCGGCCTGCATAGTGGGCACACCATAATTATTTACCAGCACTCGCGCGAAGTGCGCACGGGTAACTTGCCCTACCCCCGCTAATGCTTTGGCGCGAGGCAATACACCTTCAAATCCACACTTTTCAAGCTTTTCTGCAATTTTTTGAGCCCGAGTTTCACGGGTTTCAGACTGCCCTTTTAATCGCGCTAGAAATAGTGGGCAGTGTCTGTCCACATTTAAGCCTACAACATGAATGTCAAAACCATGCCAAGAGGTTGATATTTCAACGCCATCAATAATGGTTAGTGGCCGTTTTTGCTTAGCCTGTGTGGCATGCGCTTCTTCTAGCCCAGCAACGGTATCGTGGTCGGTAACCGCTAAGGCATCCACCTGCATAGTATGGGCGCGTAGAATTAATTCTTCAGGCGTTAAGTGGCCGTCTGAGTATTTTGTGTGGCTATGTAGATCTATTTTCAATGTATTATGCAAATTTCAGGTTGACACAAAAGGCAATTTGTTTTCTTCTATATACACAAAGTATACGTACTAACAGCTTCAAATCCTATTGAAGTTTGGAAAAAACAACGAGTAATTCATGCATTCTTACAACATCTCAACAGTATTAACAGTTGCAGCTTGGTGGTGGCACTCCCTAACTTAACGGGCGGTGTGCACTGTAGTGCGTGAATGAAAACACATAAAGGCCCGTTTATACGGGCCTTTTTTTTATCTTTTTGCAGTTGGAGAGTAGCAAAAATGAGTTTAGCGGAACTGGGAACCTCCCCAGGCAAGGTAGAGACAATTGAGCAGGTTGGGCACTACACCAATAACCCACTCGCCGCGTTCGCCCATCTATGTGGAAACAAAAGTAACGCGCTGCTGCTAGAATCAGCAGAGATTGATTCGAAAGATGACTTACAAAGCTTATTAATGGTAGATGCCGCGCTTCGCATGGAATGCAGAGGTAACCGTGTAGAAGTAAAAGCATTAACCGGTAATGGTGCATCAGTACTGCCTTTGTTCGCCTGCCACGCGCCAGAGGGCTTACACGTCACAGAAAGGACAGACACTTCGGTTACACTATTTTGTGACGACGCTGATAGTGAGCTTGACGAAGACAGTCGCTTAAAAGCGGCCAGCGTGATGGACGCACTTAGGATTGTTATTAACAAAATAACGCCTATTCGCCAGCACCCGCATGCCGTGTTTTTAGGCGGTGTATTTGCGTACGATATGTTAGCAGGTTTTGAAAAACTGCCCGATGTGGCAGAAGGTGAAAATGACTGTCCGGATTTTGTGTTTTACCTTGCAGAAACCTTGATAACGGTAGATCACCAAACCCGCGAAACCCATTTGATTGGAAGCGTATTTAGTGGTGGTGAAGTAGCGCAACAATATTTTGCGATCGCACAACGACTAGAGGCTATTCATCAACAGCTGCACGATATGCCCGCCCAGCCTGTATTAGTAAACAAAAATGCGGCTTCACAAAGTGCACAAAGTGGACAGACACTCAGTGCAACGGCGTCAGTACAAAACGGACAGACACTTTCGTCACTAGATGCAAGTGTAGATATAAGTGACGAGCAGTTTTGCACCCATGTACTCGATTTAAAGCAGCATATTCTTGCTGGCGATATATTTCAGGTTGTGCCATCACGCACATTCTCTCTCCCCTGCCCATCGCCTTTGCTCGCTTATGCTAAACTTAAAGAGTCAAATCCAAGCCCTTACATGTTTTACATGCAAGACGCTGCTTTCAGTATTTTTGGCGCGTCGCCAGAGTCGGCTCTTAAATACGAAAGCGAAAGCAACCAGGTAGAAATCTACCCTATCGCAGGCACGCGTCCTCGCGGAAAGCGCCCCGACGGAACTATCGACAGAGACTTAGACAGTCGCATTGAACTTAACCTTCGTGAAGACACCAAAGAAAAATCTGAGCATATCATGCTAGTAGACTTAGCGCGTAATGACGTTGCTAAAGTCAGTCGTCCTGGCACGCGCTACGTAAAGGATTTGCTTAAAGTTGACCGTTACTCTCATGTCATGCATTTAGTATCGCGAGTGGTAGGCCAGCTTCGTGATGATTTAGACGCCCTACACGCATATCAAGCGTGTATGAACATGGGTACGTTAGTAGGCGCCCCCAAAGTCAGTGCCGCAACACTCATTCGTGAAGTAGAACAAAAACGCCGTGGAAGTTACGGCGGCGCGGTAGGCTACTTGAACGGCCAAGGTGATATGGATACCTGCATTGTGATTCGTTCAGCCTTTGTGAAAAACGGCACCGCTTATATTCAGGCGGGTGCGGGCGTAGTGTATGACTCCGTACCCCAAGCAGAGGCCGATGAAACGCGCGCAAAGGCGCAAGCAGTTATAGGTGCGGTTAAAGCCGCGCTTCAGGCAGAAATGAAAAGCGGTGAGCCAGCGGTAAATGAAGGAGATAACGCATGAACCAACAAGTCACCACTTTATTTTTGCTCGACAATGTAGACTCGTTTACTTATAACCTTGTTGATGAACTGCGCACTCTTGATTTAGACATCAAAGTTTACAGAAACACGGTGTCTGCTGATATGCTATTTGAAAGAATGCAGGAGCAGGCGACGAAAGGCCCGGTTTTACTTATGTTATCTCCTGGGCCGGGTGCACCAAGTGAAGCGGGGTGCATGCCAGCACTCCTTAAGAAAGTACAAGGCGTATTCCCCGTCATTGGTATCTGCCTTGGCCACCAAGCTATTGTAGAGCATTATGGCGGTAGCGTAGGTCGCGCGAATCAGGTCATGCACGGCAAGTCGTCTGCCATCACCCATTCACGAGAAGCAATGTTTGAGGGCCTTCAGCAACCATTACATGTGGCCCGCTATCATTCGCTTGTGGCGCACCAACTGCCTGAAAATCTCACGGTTTGCGCATCGACCGTTAACGATGACGGTAGCGAAGCTGTGATGGCCGTTTACCATAGCGAAGATCGTATGCTTGGCTTTCAGTTTCACCCAGAATCCATTTTAACAGCTCACGGCAGTATGCTGTTAAAGCAAAGTATTGACTATTTAACGTTACAGGGAGCGAACCATGCTTAACGCAGGCCCTCTACTTGAACAACTTATGCTTCGCGAGTCGCTTTCGCAAACTGAAGCTTACAGCCTGTTCAATAGCATTATGCACGGCGAGCAAAGTGAAGTAATGATTGCAGCAGTGCTTACCGCACTAAAAATGAAAAAAGAGTCGCCAGGGGAAATTGCTGGTGCAGCCAGTGCCATGGTGGCTAACGCGCTTCCCTTTCCCACACCCTCTTACGAATTTGCAGATATCGTTGGCACTGGGGGTGACGGCCACAACACTATTAACATCTCCAGTGCAGCTGGTGTTGTTGCTGCAGCGTGTGGGGTGAAAGTAGCCAAACACGGTAACAGAAGCGTGTCGAGCAAGTCTGGCTCGGCTGATTTGTTTCGTCAGTTTGGTTTAAATTTAGACGTAACCCCCGAAATATCGCGAAAGTGCTTAGATGAAGCAAATTTCACATTTCTTTTTGCGCCGGTTTATCATGCCGGCATGCGCCACGCAGCCCCCGTCCGCGCTGCTATGAAGACAAGAACCTTGTTCAATATCTTAGGGCCACTGGTCAACCCGGCGGGTCCAACTCACGGTGTTTTCGGCGTATACTCCCCCGAACTGCTTGAACCTTACGCCAAAACCCTTATGCTGCTTGGCCAACACCGCGCCATGATTGTACACGGGGACGGTCTGGACGAGCTGGCGCTTCACGGTGAATCAATGATTTATGACCTTGAACATGGCGACATTCGAAAGCTTACGGTAACGGCACAGGACTTCGGTTTACCCCACTATTCACTGTCGGCCATTGAAGGTGGCGAGCCTGAAGAAAACAGACAATTTGTTGAATCGGCCCTTAACGGTGAAGGTAAAGAAGCGCACCGCGCCGCTATTGCTATGAACTGTGGCGCGCTGTTGAAAGTAACCGGTAAAGTCACCACGTTTAAAGAAGGCGCAGAAATGGCAATGAATGCCATGTCAGAAGGGCTCCCCATGCAGCTACTATCAAAAGTGGCCCAAATTACTCAGGAGGTAAGCACGAATGGCTAATGTGCTTGAGAAAATTGTTGCAGACAAACGAGAGGAAGTGGCCGCACGCAAAGATGCGCTAAGGCTAGAAAGTTTTAAAGCGGATTTAGTTCCTTCAGAAAAAAGCCTATTTGCTGCGCTTAGCGAGCCCAACGCCGGCTTTATCTTTGAATGTAAGAAAGCATCACCATCGAAAGGGCTTATTCGAGAAAAGTTCGATTTAGATGAAATTTTAGCGGCTTACACTCCCTACGCTGCCGGCATTTCGGTGCTAACAGACGAGAAATACTTTCAAGGAAAGTTTGAATACTTAGCTTATGTAACAGAGCGCGTTGCACAGCCCGTGCTTAACAAAGACTTTTTTGTTGATACTTACCAAGTGTATTTAGCGCGTCATTACAATGCCGACGCAGTACTACTTATGCTAAGCGTGCTTAGCGATGAAGAGTATCGTGCACTGGCTGACGTGGCTCACTCGCTTTCACTCGATATTCTTACCGAGGTGAGCAATGAAGAAGAAATGGAACGTGCAATAGCGCTAAAGGCGAATATTATTGGTATCAACAACCGTAATTTGCGTGACCTTTCCACGGATCTTGCCACCACAGAACGCTTAGTGCCGATGCTAGAAAAAGCCTCGCACGACTACGTGGTGATTTCAGAGTCTGGCATCTACACCCACCAAGACGTGCTGCGTTTAGCGCCCATATCCCAAGGTTTCTTAGTGGGCAGTGCGTTGATGGCGGAAGACGACTTACCGCGCGCCGTGAAAACGTTGGTAAATGGTGGCGTTAAAGTATGCGGATTAACAAGCATCGAACAGGCGCAAATGGCGTTTGACGAGGGTGCGAGTTTTGGCGGGCTAATCTTCGCGGAAAAGTCACCGCGCTGTGTTACTAAAGAGCAGGCGCACTCTATAACGCAAAGCGTCAACGGCGCGTTTGTAGGGGTATTTGTAAATCACGATATTGACGAGGTAGCATCGCTTGCTACGTCATTAAACCTTTTCGCAGTGCAGCTTCATGGTAGCGAAGATGAAGCTTATATCGCTGCGCTTGCTGAAAAGCTGCCTAAAGAGTGCGAAATCTGGGTAGTTGAAGGGATTAAAGCCTCCTCTACTGGCGCACTACCTGAAACAGTGGACAGACACTTAAACAATAAACGAGTTAACCGCGTACTTTTCGATTGCCAAGTGGGTGATGCGAAAGGTGGCACCGGTGAATCATTTGATTGGCAGTTGCTTAGTGGCATTGAGGCAAAGCCTAAGTTAGTGCTTGCTGGCGGTATCGATGCCGACAACGCAGCCGACGCTATCGCTACAGGGTGCGGAGTTATCGATGTAAATTCAGGCGTAGAGACTGCCCCAGGTAAGAAAAGTGCAGATAAGCTTAAGTCGCTGTTTGCTGCTTGCCGCCGTTACTAAATTAAAAAACAGGACAACGTAATGAACCAGTTAGATACAAAATTTGGCGAATTTGGTGGCATGTACGTGCCCGAATTACTTATTCCAGCCTTGGATCAGTTGGAAAAAGCTTTCTTAGATGCCAAAGAGGATCCTAGTTTTAACGAAGAATTTCTATCACTGCTTAAAGATTATGCCGGTCGACCTACGGCAATGACGTTAACTCGAAATCTTGTGAGCAACCCAAAAGTGAAACTTTACCTTAAACGTGAAGACTTACTTCACGGTGGCGCGCACAAAACCAACCAAGTGCTTGGTCAGGCTTTGTTAACTAAGCGCATGGGCAAAAAAGAAGTGATCGCAGAAACCGGTGCTGGTCAACACGGTGTGGCAACGGCGTTGGCATGTGCGCTACTTGGCTTGAAAGCGCGTATTTACATGGGTGCGAAAGACGTTGAACGTCAGGCACCTAACGTGTTCCGTATGAAGCTAATGGGCGCCGAGGTAATCCCTGTAAACGCAGGGTCTGGTACGTTAAAAGATGCGGTAAACGAAGCCATGCGCGACTGGTCAGCTAATTACGATACCGCGCATTATCTTTTAGGTACTGCTGCAGGCCCTCACCCCTTCCCTACTATTGTTCGTGAGTATCACCGAATGATTGGCGAAGAAACGCGTGCGCAAATAATGGAAAAAGAAGGCCGTTTGCCAGACGCGGTAGTGGCGTGTGTAGGTGGAGGCTCAAATGCTATTGGCATGTTTGCCGACTTCATTGATGAGCCTTCCGTTCGCCTAGTAGGCGTTGAGCCCGCCGGTAAAGGGGTTCACACAAAAGAGCATGGCGCAACCATAGTTACAGGAACAAAAGGTATTCTTCATGGCGCATACACCTTCATCATGCAAGACAAAGAAGGTCAAATTGAAGAAAGTTACTCAGTGTCGGCTGGCCTTGATTACCCTGCGGTTGGCCCTCAGCACGCTTATCTACACGACATTGGTCGCGCAGAATACGTAGCGGCAACCGATGAAGAAGCGCTAAACGCGTTTCAGTTGCTAGCAAGAAAGGAAGGGATTATTCCTGCGCTTGAATCATCGCACGCTCTTGCTCACGCGCTTAACATGGCTGATGAGGCAGAAGAAGAAACCATTATTGTGGTTAACTTATCGGGTCGTGGCGACAAAGACTTAGCGCACGTTATCAACATTCTAGGGGACGATTTATAATGGACAGATATGCACAGATGTTTACGGGCCTTGATAAGAAAAACCAAGGCGCATTCGTGCCCTTCGTCATGGTGGGCGACCCAGATTTAGCACAGTCAGAAGCTATTATCTGCCAGCTTATAGAAAGCGGAGCAGATGCGCTAGAGCTAGGCATTCCTTATTCAGACCCGATTGCTGACGGCCCAACCATCCAGGCTTCTGCCATTCGCGCGCTAGAAAGCGAGGTTACTGTAGCGGATTGTTTGAGTGTAATCGCCCGCGTTCGAGCAAAGTACCCTGAGGTGCCAATTGGCTTGTTGCTGTATAGCAACCTAGTAATGGCGCAGGGTATCGAAAACTTTTACAGTAAAGCGCGTGACGCTGGCGTAGACTCAATACTGGTGGCAGACGTTCCGATTCGAGAAGCTGCGCCTTTCCAAAAAGCTGCTGAAAACACCGGTATTTCGCAAATTTTGATTGCACCACCGAATGCGACTGAAGAGACCATGGAGAAGATTGGCGAGTACTCAGAAGGTTACACTTACCTATTGGGTCGCGCAGGGGTTACGGGGGCCGAAACTGCTGCGAATGTTCCAGCTTCTGAGCTTATCGAGCGTTTGAACAAACACAAGGCTGCACCTGCGCTACTAGGTTTCGGTATCTCAACGCCGGAGCAAGTTAAATCTGCTATTGATGCCGGCGCTGCAGGTGCTATTTCAGGCTCAGCGACAGTAAATATTATTGCCGCTAACTTATCGGACAGTCACAAAATGCTTAGTGAGCTAGGTACATTTGTTGAAAACATGAAAGCAGCGACAGCTAAGGGGTAATAAGCATGCTATACATGATTTGTGCTACCGATGTCGCTGACAGCCTTGAAAAGCGTTTGAATGCACGTCCCGCCCACTTAGCACGTTTAAACGTGCTAAAAGACGCAGGACGTTTAGTGATGGCTGGCCCCTTCCCTGCAGTTGATAGCCCAGATCCGGGACCAGCAGGGTTCACCGGCTCACTGGTTGTTGCCGAGTTTGACTCTTTAGAAGGTGCTCAAGCGTGGGCCGATGCCGACCCATATATCGAGGCCGGCGTTTATGAAAGCGTGATCGTTAAGCCTTACAAAAGGGTTTTACCTTAACTTAGGCTTATTTAGCTAAAAAGGTCCGAAAAGTACCGTTTAACAATATTTGGCTATACAAAAAGCCCTCGATGGTTGATGAATTCAACTATCGAGGGCTTTTTTGTTGCTAAGTTAAAGCCGCAATGATTTCACTTGCGCGCCCTAACTTCGCACATTGATTGTGGACAGACACTCAAATTCGGATTCGCAGCTGTGGACACACACTTAAAAGCGTTACCTATACTTAATGGACAGACACTTTGTGTATCAGGTAAACATCCGTTATCCGACGTTTTATAAGTCTACTTTTTCGTGTTCACCCATTTCATTTGGCTTAACGGTTTTACCTGTAAGCATTTTGAACATACCTTTAAGTGACGGGTCTGCGTCCCATACTTCTGCATCTTCAAGCTCAAATCGTAGCATTAGAAGCGACGGGTCTTCTTTACCTTTCTCGAACCAAGCTTCCACTGGGTTAGACCAATACTTATCAATAATTTTCTTTCTTGACTCAACGGTAAGCATTCCGCGAATACATGCAAATACATCGTGACCTTTAGATGCAAAATGCACCATCGCTTTACCCCCCTTGGCAATGCGATTGTCCCGGCTTGTGTAGAACCAGAACTCCCCACCTGCTTCTTTATCGAGCTGCGCATACATTGGCTCTGCATGCACATCCTCTCCAACAAGGCTTACCATCACTTTGGGGCTATCTGACATGGCTTTCCACATCGTTTTCTTGATATCACTAGACATAATTCCTCCTTGTAGAAAGAGTGACTGTCCGAATACATCATTTTCGGACTTACCACGCTTACCCTTCTTTCATTTTAAGACAACCTAGATACGCACAAGCTATGCCAATAGCTGCAGAATGACTTTCTCTGCCTAAGGTTACTTAAGTTACATTAAGTGAATTGCTTTAAATGGACAGACACGCTCTGTGGCCCGTTTGGTCGCTGCCAAGTAACAAAAAAACAATCAGAAACACATTTGAATTTTTCATATTTTTTGAAATCGCCTGTGAGTTTTAAGCCTTTCTCAGCTGTTCAATTACCTACTTTTGTATTTTGGACAGACACTTTTTCAATGTATGCGTAAGAATTACCTAACGAGATACCGCCGAAAAAAAGCTGTAACAGCGAAGAGTCTACATTTACAAAACTCTAGACAAGGCAGTTACCAAGGTTGAGCTAAGCCTTTTATTCATAATCTCTCATTTCTCTATAAGTGTTATTAAAACTACAAAGTGACTGTCCACTTTACCTTTGCACTCCTCTAAATAACACGTGAGTGTCTGTCCGCTTTTATGCGCTCCTCTAAATACTACGTGAGTGTCTGTCCGCTTTTTTGCGCTTTTTTGGAGCGCGATTTACATCGAGTGTCTGTCCCATATTATTTTTTGTCCCATTGCTGTGATTACTTAAGGCTTATGTACAGCTTTCTCTTGGCACGGTAGACTGAACTAAATTCAGAATGGGTTCAGTTTGCACCTATATACTTATCTATAATTTGGCCCGGGTGGGATAATTTTTTGTGAGGTTGTATGGCATTATCGCTTCGAGTTGCAGTGCTTTGCGTGGTATTAGCGTTCACTAGCACCACGCCCGCTATTGCGTTACAAAGTAACGGTGGCGGAATTTCAAAAGGTGAAGCTGCCGAGCGCGCTCGTGTTGCCGTCAATGGTCGTGTTCTTAAGATTGAGCAAACCTCAAAAAATTACCGGGTAAAAGTGCTGAAAAAGTCAGGACGTGTAGTATCAGTTGAAGTCGATAAGCGCTCAGGCAAGGTGAAAACAAGTAAAGGTAAGGATTAACATGCGTATCCTCGTAGCAGAAGACGATAGCCGATTATTAACCCAACTTGATGCATTGCTGCAGCAAAACGGTTATAGCGTTGATTTGGCTGACAACGGAGAGCATGCGCTTTTTCTGATTAAAGAGTATGACTATGATCTCGCGATTGTTGATATTGGTATGCCCAAACTAGATGGCTTCGAGGTTATTCGGAAAGCTCGCCAAGCAGATATCTCATGCCCCATTCTTATTTTAACCGCAAGAGATCGATGGCAAGAAAAAGTGGAAGGGTTAGATGCTGGTGCCGACGACTACCTTACCAAGCCATTTCATAACGAGGAATTGCTTGCGCGAACAAAAGCGCTAATTAGACGTGCCTCAGGACAAGCCAACCCAACTATCCAATTTGGGCCAATCTCTTTAGATACGGTAAGCGAAGAGCTATCAATAAATGGCAAAGCGTTAGACTTAACCGCCTATGAATATAAAGTGATGGAATACCTGATGCTCAACCCCCAGAAGGTTATTTCAAAAACTGAACTCACTGAACACATTTACGACCAAGACTTTGACTTAGACAGCAATGTTATTGAAGTGTTCGTGGGAAGGTTACGTAAAAAGCTCGACCCTGCTGGGGACTTAAAGCCCATAGAAACCCTTAGAGGTAGAGGCTACAGGATAAATAGAAGTCTATGAGACAGTTGTCTCTTCGCCTAAGAAGTATTTTTCTAGCAATAGTCCTTTTAGCGTTCTTCGCTCCTTTTACCGTTGTCATTTTAGATGAAGCTTATACCGACAGCCTGACCGAGGCTAAAATGAGCGAGCTTAGGTTGATGAACTTAGGCTTATTATCAGCGTTTGAGCTAGATGGCGATCTGCCCTATATGCCAGAGATTTTATATGAGGAGCAGCTGAACCTTCCAGGCTCAGGCTACCTTGGCGTGATCGTGTTTAGAGACGAAGTTATTTGGCAGTCTGCGTCTGCACTAGAGTATACCTTTACCCCGCCTAATATAGATGTAGCTGTTGGCAATGAGCTTTTTTTGGAGTCGTATACACCTGCCTTCGATAAAAATGCTAACTTTTTCGTTTATGCTTTCACCGCTGAGTTTGCTTCTAGCCGAGACTTTGAGCCAGTACGGTTTTATATTTTTAATAATAGAGCGCTTTTCGAAGATGAACGAAGCACCTTTTTAAGCACTACATGGCAATGGATTTTTACGCTGTGTTTAGCGCTGCTTATATTTATCGTAATTGGCATAAGCCTTGTACTTTTACCTGTGAGAAAGTTAATTGACGAGATATCACAGGCTTCTCGCGGTGAAAAGCGTCAACTATCGTCGCGGTACCCCGTTGAATTTGATTCTTTAAAGCAGTCTATAAATGGGCTTCTTCATACTGAAGCGGCGCAAAGAACAAGGTACAAAAACAGCTTAGGTGATTTGGCGCATAGCTTGAAAACACCTCTTGCCGTCGCCTCAGGGCATAAGACACTACCAAGTGAAGTAGGCGAAGCGCTAAGACAAATTGATAACATCATAAAACGCCAGCTAAAAAGAGCTAGTGCCGGTAAAACGGGGTGGCAACAAGGCATTGCCGTGCAACCTGTTCTCAATAAACTCGCTGATGCAATGGACAAAGTTTATCAAGAAAAAGCCCTAACTATTGAGTTCGAAGTAGATGATAACATTCAGTTTAAAGGTGATGAAACTGACTTCATGGAACTTAGCGGAAACCTTCTCGACAACGCGTGTAAAGCGGCGAAAAATAGGGTTCTCGTATCCGCAAAAATCAAGTCCGGTTGGCTTGTTATACATGTCGAGGATGATGGCCCAGGCATACCGTACGATAAAAAAACACTGCTTTTAGAACGCGGAACGCGTTTAGACACCTACGAAGAAGGCCATGGCATAGGTATGGCGCTAGTAGCTGACTTAGTGTCAATTTACGAAGGAAGAATGCAGATTGAGGATAGTGAACTAGGTGGAGCAAATATAGTACTTCAATTTCCGAATCACGCGTAATTAACAAGCAAAAAATTAGTAATAAGAAAAGGGGCTTCCTTTTTTTACTGATTGATTCGCCATATTTCTTAAAGTGCAGCTTAAGCTGTCAAAGAAATAATATTCGAAATGATCGTGGAAATGACGGTGGACAGACACTCAAAGCCAAATCTAAAATGGGACAGACACACCAACTTGCTGAGAAATCGCAGAGTACCTTTCAATGGCATGCATAGGTGAAGCAAAAGTGGACAGTCACTCCTTCAGTCATTAACTTCTAATAAAAAGCTTATTGAGCTGAATAAAAAGTGTCTGTCCACTGAGAATTCATCAAAAGTTACTTTGCAGTAGCTTTTTCACCCTCACTTGAAAGCAATACGGCTAACCACTTGCTCTCTTCTCGTGACTCAAGCGCAATTTTTACAACCATAGTAAGAGGTACTGAAAGAAGCATCCCTACCGTCCCTAATAGCCATCCCCAAAAAATTAATGAGAGAAATACTACAAGCGTTGATAGTCCCATTCCTTTTCCCATTAATCTAGGCTCTACCATGTTGCCCATAATCGTATTGACGAGCAGAAAGCCAAGTGCTGCAAAGCCTGCTGAGGCAGGACCTAGCTGCACAAATGCAATTAATACAGCAGGTAAGGCCGCAATGATTGAGCCTATGTTTGGAATAAAATTCAACATAAATGCCAAAACGGCCCACAGCATAAAGTGGTCCACACCCATCACATAAAGCCAAACGCCAATAATTACTCCTGTGCCTAAACTAACCACCGTTTTTATAGCGAGGTAGCTATTCACTGACCGTATAAACTTATCAATATGCTTGAGCTTCATATCAGGGTCGGCAAGTGCAATATGTAAGCGACGTGGAATACTGTCAGCTTCAAACAGCATGAAGATAACTGTTAAAAGGATTAAAAATAAGTTAGATAGCACGCCCCCCATCCCACTTATGAAATTAGTCGCAACAGACATCGCAGTAGAAGGGTCTAGGTGCGAAGCAATGAGTTCACGGTTGATGTGAATGTTAAATTCAGCAAGCTTCGCTACTACCCATGCAAACTCAGTATTCAACTTGCTTCTGTACTCTGGAAGATTCTCTCGAAACTCCGTCATAGACTGGCCTACTAAGCCAGCTAAAAGAAAACCAAATACGACAATAAGCAGTATAACAAACGTGATAGAAAGCCACTTAGGCACGCCGAATTTCGAGGTCCAGCGTATAATTGGGCTACACGCTATAGCGATAAAAACAGAGAGAAAAAATGGCACCATGATCGCACTGGCTGCTTTTACGCCGGCCATTACTACCACTAAGCATGCTAAAACGATAAGAATTTTTGCTGTTGGCGAGCCTAGTTCCATTGACATTTTGTGCTACATTCCTGATTGAAACGACAATACTTTACAACGACTTATAAACAACTACAAACAAGAGACTCCAATGAACTTTAATCTTGCAACTATAAAAATTAAAAACTTGAGACTACGCACTTACATTGGCATTAACGAAGATGAAATCAAAAACAAGCAAGACGTTGTTGTTAATGTAAAAATTGATTACGACGCAGAGAAAGCAACGAATACAGACGATATGTCTGACGCGTTAAATTATAAAACGATTACTAAGGCAATAATTAAGTTAGTAGAAGATAACCGATTTTCTTTGCTAGAAAAGCTCACAGCAGACGTTTTAAGCATAGCGGCAGAGCACTCATCTGTTCGATATGCTGAAGTAGAAGTTGATAAACCACACGCTTTGCGATTCTCCGACTCGGTTTCGTTAACGCTTTCTTGCAATAAGACTGGATAAATTAAAGGTTTAAGGAGAATTCGGTGAACATACTCATGACCGGTGGTACCGGGCTAATTGGTAGCGAATTTATTAGAAAATACGCGAACGAGCATTCGTTTACCGTGGTCTCTCGTAACGCAAACAAAGCCCGACAAGTGTTAGGCGATAGCATTCAAACACTAGAAAGTATTGCGTCCCTCACAAACATTGAAGCGTTTGACGCTGTAATAAATCTAGCGGGCGAACCAATTGCTGACAAACGGTGGACAGACACTCAAAAAAAGAAAATTTGCGATAGCCGCTGGAGCACGACCGCTGAGTTAGTGGCTAAGATAAATGATAGCGATAAGCCTCCAAAAACACTCATATCTGGCTCAGCTATTGGGTTCTACGGCAATCAGGGCGACAGGCTCGTTACCGAAGAAACTCATCCATATGACGAGTTTACGCATGACCTATGTGCTAAATGGGAGACTATCGCAAATGGCGTCAACCTGAATAGAACTCGTGTTGCGACTTTACGAACAGGAGTTGTGCTATCTGATAAGGGCGGAGCGCTAGACAAAATGGCTCTGCCGTTTAAGCTTGGCGTGGGAGGCACATTAGGCAGCGGAGATCAGTATTTGGCGTGGATCCATTTACAAGATATGGTCCGCGCCATTGCATTCCTATTGGAGCATGATGCTTGCAAAGGGCCTTTTAATCTAACGGCACCAGAGCCAGTAACCAATAAAGCTTTTTCTAAGTCACTAGCGTCGGCATTAGGTCGCCCCTGCCTTTTCAACGTACCGAGTTTTGTTATGAAAATGGCAATGGGAGAGTCGTCAACCATGATTTTAGAAGGTCAGCGTGTGATTCCGAAGAAGCTAACGACCGCCGGGTTCAAGTTTGATTACCCTACCGTCGATGAGGCGCTTTCTGAAATTTATAGTGCTTAACGGTACGTCAGCCGCAGTCAATGAGCATTAGTGGAGCATTAGTGGACAGACACTCGGGGTAAAGAAAGTGACTGTCCTTTTTATTAAATCGAAGTTTTGATTTCCACTACTTTGATACATTCCAACTTAATTGCCCTACTCGATTCCAGATAGCTATTGTATAGAGGTACTTGTATTGCCATAACTGTGGCGAACTAGAAGTGCGAGTTGAACCGCTATTATGCTGGTAATTCATGAAATGCAGATGTGAAGCGGACAGACACTCATTCAATTAAAGTGTCTGTCCACAATAGGCCCTCATTTAATAACGAAATGGCTCTGAGCTCGCCGCTACACCATATTGCGCAGCATTTGACTAGTATTAAGCGTCAATAGTCGCCAGCACCCGAACGCGCCTAGAAGGCCTACAACCACTGCCCCAACACTTGGGGCTATAGCCCAATATTCAGGATGAAGGCTTGCTTGCATCTGGAAAACCGAGGTTTGAAGCAGGTAAAGGCTTAATTCATTCGCCATTGCCGCCATAAATCCGGCTACAACTCCAATGATAACAAACTCAAAAATAACGCTTTTTCGAATAAGAGCGCCCTTAGCTCCTAATGTGCGAAGGATGGCTATTTCCTGCCTTCGTTCTTCCATACTCGCTTGGACTTGTGCAATTAATACCAAGCTTCCTGCAAGTAAAACGAGTACGAGTATAAACTCTACGGCAACGGAAACTTGATCTACTATCTCTCGCAGTTGATTGATTCTCGCATCCACATCGAACATAGTTATCGACGCAAAGGGCTTCAACAGATTAGTCAACTCAGCTTTTCTTTCAGATGGTAGGTAAAAGCTCGTGATATAAGTGGGACTAAATGCGGCCATCGCTTCCGGATGGATGACGAAGAAAAAGTTTGGCTGCATGGTTTGCCAATTCACTTTACGCAAACTCGTTACTTTAGTCTCTACAATTTCGCTACCTACGTTAAAGGTAAGCCTATCGCCCATCCGAATGTTTAACCTTTCAGCCACACCTTCTTCAACGGATACGGGAAACCACCCTTCGTCATAGTTCGCATCTACGCCACCATGCCAATTTCCTTCAATAACCTCATTTTCTTTTTGTAACGTGTTACTCCAGGTGAGATTAGCTTCTCGCCCTAACCCTCGGCGGCCTTCACGATTCGGCTCATCTTCTTTAGAAACGTCGGTATTTACCCCCTCGCCATTTACCGACACGAAACGGCCTCGAATGACAGGGTAAAACTCCTGTATATCCACGCCATTTTCAGCAAAGTGTCTGTCCAACTGCGGTTGGATGTCTGGAGTAATATTTATTAAGAAATAATTTGGTGTACCTTCTGGTAACTGCGAACGCCATTGCGAGACCATGTCATTTCGCATTACAAGTACTACCAATAGCAGCATAATGGTGACCGAGAAGCTAATAAGCTGAACACTGTTATCCATAGCGCGACGTTTGATACGCGCCCATGCTAACTGCCAAGGCCCCATTCTACCGCTGCCAAGTTTACGTCCAAGCGCAATCAATATGAATGTAGCGCCTAGTAGCCCAAGCACTAAGGCTGCGCCGGATACAAACAAAATGGCGCTAATTTTAAGGTCTTGGCTATACATCCACATCAATAAAAATATTGCGCCCCCTGAGGCCACGAATTGGATACTACGAGAACGCAGATTTGCCGAGATGTCTTTTCGTAATACCCTCAACGGTGGCACAGAAAATAGCTGCATTAGTGGATATAAAGAAAACAGTAACGCGCAAGTAGCCCCCGTGGCTATGGCTATCAAAAGTGGCCGCCAGTGCCATACGTTCAGCGACACGTCTACTCTATCAGCAACAAGCGAAACAACAATCTGCTGCCCAATAAACCCAATTATTAAACCAATAAGAATCCCAAGAGCAGTAATAAACAGTATTTGGAACAAGTAGACTTTGCGGATGACCTTGCTTGTAGCGCCTAGTGTTTTCATAATTGCCACTGGGTCGAAATGCCGCTGAGCATAACGCTGGGCAGCAACGGCAATAGATACCGCTGCCAATACAATGGCGAGTAGGCTCGCTAATAGAAAGTAGCGCTCTGCCCTGGCTACGGAGCGTCCAATAGCCGACTCATCATCTTCCACCGTCCTCCATGAATGAAGATCATCGTTAAGTTGTGGTAATAGCCAGCTATTAAAGCGTTCAATATCACCAGTATCGCCAGCGAGAAAACCTACGTAGCGCGCCCTACTGCCTGGGCCCGTTATCGCTGTTTTTTCTAAATCATCAAGGTTCATAAGCGCTATAGGGTCGGTGTTAAAAACGCTAAAACCTGCATCTGGTATATCGACAAGTACACGCGTGACGGTAAAAGTACCATCCCCTATTTCGATTTCATCGCCTATTAATAGGCCCAAACTTTGAAAAAGTCGCGACTGTACCCATACTTCGCCGGTTTGCGGCAAATCTGTAGCAACTTGTTTTTCTCCAAAAGGCTTTTCGGCAACATTAACTATACCTTTCAAAGGATAAGAATTATTCACCGCACGTAAATCTACAAGCGACATCTCATCGCCATTAAAGACCATTGAGCGAGTAGAAACCTGCTTAGCCGTTGATAGACCCTCTTGTTGAGCCTTAATCAACCACTCCTCATTGATAGGGTCATCAGAACGTAGTTGAGCGTCAGCCGCAATAAATGCCGCGGAACGTGCCTTAAGCGCTCCTTGTAAACGCTCACTAAAAAGCGAGAGTGATAAAACCGCGGCAACCGATAAAACGATTGCAAGTAAAATGATAGTAAGCTCACCACGTCTGGCTTCATGTTTAAAAAGTCGCCACGCCAAATTGAAAGATGTCGACATTTATACTGCCTCTTTTTTACTGACAACATTTATATCAGTCGTCTCAACAAGCTCTCCAGCATTCATAGTCAACTGTCTATCACAGTGCTCTGCCAATTCGTTATCGTGCGTAACTAAAACAAGCGTAGTGCCTTTTTCCCTATTCATTTGAAACAATAACGATTCTATTTTTGCACTGTTTTTGGCATCAAGATTACCCGTCGGCTCATCGGCAAATAATATTTTAGGCGAAGTTATAAAAGCACGCGCAATGGCCACTCTCTGCTGCTCGCCGCCAGACAATTGGTTAGGGAAATGGTGAGCCCGGTGCTTAAGTCCAACCTGCTCTAGAATATTCATGGCGAGGGCTTTGGGGCTATCTAGACCAGCAATTTCGGCGGGAAGCATCACGTTCTCAAGCGCAGTTAAGCTCTGCACAAGCATAAAGCTCTGAAAAATAAAGCCTACTTTATTTCCCCTTAATACGGCTCGCTCTTCTTCTCCCATACTATGTAGCCCTTCGCCGTCTAGGAAGATTTCACCTTCCGTAACTTGATCAAGCCCTGCCAACAAGCCCAAGAGGGTTGATTTGCCCGAGCCTGACGCACCGATAATGGCAACTGACTCACCTGACTTGACTTCAAAAGAAATAGGACTAAGGATCTGCAAAGAACCTTCGCTCGTATCCACTACTTTAGTTACAGAATTAGCTTTTATCATATGGGGTCGTCAATTCGTGTTTGTTAAATTTCGTTATTTATTCGCTTTTGTACTTATTATTTTAATACCCTTTCAAGCGCTATCAGATCAAGGTGAGCAAGGTGACACAAGCGAAAAGGCGGTTTTGCTTATTTTAGGTGACAGTCTATCTGCGGCCTACGGGTTGCAGCAACATCAAGGCTGGGTCAGTTTGTTACAAAAGATGTGGGAAGACGACAACATTCCGATTGATATTGTAAATGCTGCGGTAAGTGGTGAAACAACAGATGGCGGATTAGCGCGCTTTCCGCGGTTATTAGATCAACATACGCCATCCCATGTATTAATTGAATTAGGCGGTAACGATGGGCTTCAGGGGCATAACATAAACAAAATAAAAAATAACTTGAATTCATTAGTTAATGTGGCGAAAGAAAACAATGCCGTTGTATTTCTTCAAGAAATGCAGATCCCTTCGAATTACGGTAGGCGTTACACGCAAATGTTTACTCAAAACTTCAGCAAAGTGGCTGACGAGCAAGATATAGCAACGATTCCCTTTTTTCTTGAAGAAATAGCGCTTAATCAAGAATTAATGCAAAACGATGGCATTCATCCCAACGCTGAGGCACAGCCTTTGATTGCTAATTTTATGGACAGACACTTAAGAAGTTTAATTCTTGATGTTCAATAAATATGCTATTCTTGACTAATCTACGATCTTGGTATGAGGTTTATCTATGGATGTATCATCTGTTAATTCGATGCCCGTCTCGACGGTTTTAGAGTCACCCCAGCGCCCTCAGCAGCAAGTTGAGCCTCGTAGTGAGCAAGAAAACCGCACAGCGCAGCCGCAAAATACGCAGCAAACGTCCAGTTCTACAGACAGTCGCGTTGGGTCGCGTGTAGATGTATTTGTATAGCTATAGTTGAACCGAAGGGACAGACACTTGTATTAAGTCTCTCGTTGACGCAGCGACACGTTACTAAAAATGTGCTTAAAGTGGCTCAAAGTGGGCTTAAAGTGGACAGACACTTTCATTCGACATGTGTCTGTCCACTTTTTGATTCACTTTTTGATTACAATGGGTGTCTCTCCATTTCTTAGTATACTTTTCCGACTAAAACTGTCCTAAAGACCACTTAAACTTTACGCCGAACGCCCCATAATGCAGGTAATTAACTTGGGGATACGGACATGCCTTTACCTAGATACAAACAAATAAATACCGATGTGACACCCTACTATCACTGTATTTCCCGTTGCGTAAGACAATCTTACCTCTGTGGTCGAGATGCTCGCACTGGAATTAATTATGAACATAGAAGAAAGTGGATTCAGGATAGGCTACATAAACTTTCACAGGCATTTGCCATTGATTTATGCGCTTATGCTGTGATGCATAATCATATTCATATAGTGCTTCATGTAGCAAAAGGAAGAGTTGACGGGTGGACAATGGATGAAGTGTTGCTGAGGTGGAGAATGTTTTACAAATGCCCACCCCTTGTCCAACGCTATTTTGATGATTTTGATTCGGTAACTGCAAAAGAGCTTGTCGAATTACAAGCACTTTCGGTGATATACAGAGAGCGGCTTCAAAGCATCAGCTGGTTTATGCGATTGCTTAACGAATACATTGCAAGAAGAGCTAACAAGGAAGATGAATGTAAGGGATATTTTTGGGAAAGGCGGTTCAGATCTCAAGCCATCCTAGATGAAAAAGCACTCGCAAGTGTAATGGCTTATGTGGATTTAAACCCTATACGAGCAAAGATTGCACGTACTCTCAAGGGCTCGCATTTCACCAGTATTCAATATCGCTTGAACGCCCAACGTGTTAATAAGACACCCAAGTTTCTGATGCCGTTTAGCGATAAACGCGTAAAAGATAAAGCCTCCTTGCCCTTCGCTTTCGTTGATTATATTCAGCTAATTAATGACACTTTGACCGCCGAACAGAATGACTCAGTTCAAAAACTGCCCTTGCTTCCTAGCCGATTACTTACCAAACTAGGTATGACAAAGGAGAACTGGCACCTAGTTACCAACAATTTTGAAACACTTTTTACCGGGCCTGTAGGATGCCCAGAAATGATGGACAATTTTGCTAAATGCTGCCAAAGGGCATGCCGCCCGAACCTAGCAAATGCCCAAAAGTATTTATCTTAACCTAAGTGGCAATGACCTCAACTATCAGCCTGGCGAGCCAGTACCTCCACGATATCTTGCGAGTTTGTTAACCGTCTAATATCGTTAAATAGAAGTTCAGCTTCTGGGTACTGCCTTTTTAGGTAGCCGCACCATTGCTTGATCCGGTTTGGGTAATACCTGCCTTTATCACCAAAAATTTCGTAACCTGAATATTGAATAAGCAGCGCAGCAAGTTCAGGCCAAGGCATAGGCGCTTGACGACCTTTGATACATAACGCCAAATTAGGCATTGCCAACGCGCCGCGGCCAACCATCAAATTGGTGCATTCAGACTGTTCCTGACAGCGTTGTGCATCTTCAGCACTCCATATTTCTCCGTTAGCAACGAGCGGTATATTAGTATGTTGTTTAATTTTTGCTATCCAATCCCAGTATGCTGGAGGCTTATACCCTTCAGTTTTAGTCCTTGCATGGACAACTAATTCTGACGCGCCGGCTTCAGTTATTGCCACAGCATTTTCCACCGCTAACGACTTATCTTCAAAACCTAATCTTATTTTAGCTGAAACTGGTATCTCAGCTGGAACTGCATCTCTCACAGCTTTTACAATGTCATAAAGAGTTTGGGTTTCTTTAAGTAAAACCGCTCCCCCTTTGCTCTTGTTTACCGTCTTGGCAGGACAACCAAAATTGAGATCTACGCCAGGAGAACCTAACTCCACTGCAGTTTGAGCATTTTCAGCAAGCCACTTGGGGTGCTGCCCTAGTAATTGAACACGCACAGGCACCCCTGATGGCGTTTTCCCACCATTATGAAGTTCCGGACATAATCTATAGAAAGTCTTTTTAGGGAGTTTTTGGTCCACAACCCTAACAAATTCAGTAACACATTGATCGAAGCCGCCCACGCGAGTAAGCATATCTCTCATCAAATGATCTACAACGCCCTCCATAGGGGCAAGCATTACTTTCATTAAAAAATATCTCGGGTTGTTTAAATGAAAATTGGCGCGGGAGTTTAGCAAAAAGTCGTGATCTCAGCCAGGATTTGATAGTTGTTATATGGGATTGAGTGTCTGTCCGCTTATACCGCGCTTTTTATCAATTCACACACTATATCAATTAAAGGGATGTCACTCTCAAAGTTCGACATTAACATTCTCAGGCCGGGAAAAAAGTGTCTGTTCGAAGTCCACACGTATATATGAGGCGATAAGTTCGTTAGTAGAATTAACGAATTTCACTTGGGTTAAGTGTCTGTCCTAGCGTTGCCTTGTGGCGCGTTTTTAAGCGCAAATAGGCGAGAAATTACAGCTTTCTTTTGGGAGTTTGTGTATGTCCGCCAATGAGTAATTTCATCGATAGTGCGATTGCAACCCGAGCAAACGTCATCATCATCCAGTTTACACAGCGCGATACAGGGTGAGGTGATATTCATACTGCTTTTGTTCTATTTAAACCTTGTTGCTGATTGCGTTCCTGAGATGCGGCAATCGCCAATTGCGCCGTTTCCGACAGCTCTTTACTAGACCATAGACATACGTGACAACCAAATTGTCGTTCTAAATAAGATGCAAACTCAGTGTCTGTCCTACATTCTTGCTTTATTAAATGCTGCTTTTTACCGTCGTAAATAACTGCGGAAAATATATACACGATGAGCCTCCCTAATAAGAGGCTCAAATATACATCTAGACGTCTAAACGTTCAAGCGGCTATTTAATAAAGTTCAGTGCGGCGCATATCGCTGACACTTGTGCTTCATTGCAGTTCTCAGGCGTCGCATTATCGCTATCGGGATACACCTCAGTAGTAGTGACGTACTTTGCATCGGTCAACCCGCCACAAAGCGATAGCGCCTTTTTGTCATAGCAAATAACACCTTCACTCACTACATCAGCACCAATTATTTTGCCGTTCTCATCGGCAGGCGCAATATGGGTTACCTCCTTAACCGCATCAATGACCGCTTTTTGAAATTCTAGCTGAGGGTTGGATGTATTGGCTACCGTGTAAAAACCATCAGGGATGTTCCAGTTATCATGCGTTACTCCGTCTCGAGCAGCTAGTGCGGGTCTAAACTCACTGTTGTCTGTGTCGGTAGTTTCGTGCAAATCGATGTGAAGCGCTAAAGGTAGAGCCAATTCATTCACTAGCTTAATCAGTTGAGCTGATTCTGGAGCGGGAGAGCCCGGGTAGAAGGAACGGTTAGGATCTAACGCTAGCGGATTCCATCTGTTTATTGTTTCATAGCCCCAGGGGCTAACGCACGGAACAACTACGATATTAAATAAGTCTTTAAAAGTAGCCAGCTTCGCTTCAATAAACTGAAGGGCTCCTTGTACACCGCTCGTTTCATAGCCGTGCACACCGCCTGTGATAAGCGCAGAAGGCTTATTAGAGTCAATATTTATTGGGACAACAGCATACAATGGGTAACGCGCTTCGTCATAAGGTAATGCACCATATTGCTTTAACTGAAAACCTTCAGGAACAATTTTGCTAAGTTTATCAAGCACCTCTTCCTGATAACTTCGCTTCACCGACTGCTGTGCTTTCCACTGTGCTTTTTCTTCATTGCCCCATGGCTTGCCTGGAGTGCCTATTGGATAAATTTGCTGCATATAATACCTCTTTTGTATTTCTAAGATCATAACAGGTCAATCGTGTGACGTGTCAAAACCGTAAAAACTTTCTAGGTATTGGCGACATTAGAACTTTACACTTGCGACCACAGAGTCGAGAAAGGCAAAATGCGGCTGCAGAAAAGTGTCTGTCCACTTTGTCTTTGGACAGAAACAAAAAAACCAGCCGAATGGCTGGTTTTTTCGATATGGCGTCCCCTAGGGGATTCGAACCCCTGTTACCGCCGTGAAAGGGCGGTGTCCTAGGCCTCTAGACGAAGGGGACTGAAAACTTTAATTCGAAAGCTAAGCTCTCGATATTTTAGTAAATAAAGGCAAGCAGGTTGCTTATTTTACTAAACTTTCAGTCAGAAGTTGAATTAATCAACTCCAGCCTATTTCACAGTATTAACCGACTGTGACGCGATAAAATGGCGTCCCCTAGGGGATTCGAACCCCTGTTACCGCCGTGAAAGGGCGGTGTCCTAGGCCTCTAGACGAAGGGGACTGAAAACTTTATTTCGAAAGCTTGGCTTTCGATATTTTAGCAAATCAAGCTCGTTGCTTATTTTACTAAACTTTCAGTCAGAAGTTGAGTTAATCAACTCCAGCCTATTTCACAGTATTAATCGACTGTGACGCGATAAAATGGCGTCCCCTAGGGGATTCGAACCCCTGTTACCGCCGTGAAAGGGCGGTGTCCTAGGCCTCTAGACGAAGGGGACTGAAAACTTTATTTCGAAAGCTAGGCTTTCGATATTTTAGCAAATCAAGCACGTGGCTTTTTTTACTAAACATTCAGTCGGAAGTTGAGTTATTCAACTCCAGCCTATTTCACAGTATCAATCGACTGTGACGCGATAAAATGGCGTCCCCTAGGGGATTCGAACCCCTGTTACCGCCGTGAAAGGGCGGTGTCCTAGGCCTCTAGACGAAGGGGACAGAAATTTTGTTCAATGAAGCAAAGCTTCACTAAATTTCTGTAAGTGAGAGGTGAGCTCTGCGAACCGAGCGGCCTTATTCTTACTGAAATTTCTATCCAAAGTTTACTAAACTTCAGCCTATTTAAATCACAACTTAATGTGACTTGGTGGAGCCAGGCGGGATCGAACCGCCGACCTCCTGCATGCCATGCAGGCGCTCTCCCAGCTGAGCTATGGCCCCATCATGGTACCAGTCATTTTGTGTGACTGTTCCGTGACAGCGGGGCGCATTCTAGGCATCCCCCCCTGTCATGTCAACGCTTTTTTTATGAATTTTCTCTGTTTGCTATAAAAGTGAGCGCTTTGTCGATTCTCTCGCCAACTTTCTCTTTTGAAAGAAGGTTCAGCGTAACATCCAAAGACGGTGAATTACCGCCCCCGGTAACTGCTACACGTAGCGGCATACCTACCTTGCCCATACCTACTTCTAATTCTTCAGCGGTACTATTAATAGCGGCCTGAATATTTTCAGGGCTCCACTCTTCTATCGACATAAGTTTATCTTTAACAAGCTCTAATGGGCCTCGAGCGACCGGACGAAGGTGTTTTTTCGCCGCGTTCGCGTCAAACTCATCATAGTCTTGATAAAAGTACGTAGAAATCTCTGCCAGCTCTTTAAGAGTCTTTACACGATCTGCTTGAATAGCAATTACAGACTCAAGCGCTGGGCCTGCAGTTAAATCAACATTTAATGCATCAAAATGCCATTTTGCATGTGTTGCCACTTCGCTTGCTGGTAAACTTTTAATGTAATGTTGGTTCAACCAGATTAATTTTTCGGTATTAAATGCCGACGCAGATTGACCAATTGCATCTAAGCTAAACTTTTCAATCATCTCATCTACTGAGAAAACTTCCTGGTCACCATGTGACCACCCCAACCTAACAAGGTAATTCAATACCGCTTGTGGCAAGAAGCCGTCGTCTCGGTATTGCATTACGCTTACCGCACCATGGCGTTTAGACAACTTTTTTCCATCATCGCCTAAAATCATAGATACGTGAGCATAGTCGGGAATAGGCGCACCTAATGCTTCAAGAATATTAATCTGACGTGGCGTATTGTTAATGTGATCTTCACCACGAACAACATGGGTTATGCCCATATCCCAATCGTCAACAACAACACAGAAGTTATAAGTAGGCGTGCCGTCAGTACGTTGAATGATCAGATCATCAAGCTCGGTATTACTTATCTCAATTTTCCCGCGTACATGGTCGTTAATAACCACCTTGCCTTCTAACGGGTTTTTGAAGCGAATAACGAAAGGCTGACCTTCTGAGTGATCTGTTCTATCTCTCCATGTCCCAGGGTAACGCGGTTTTTCTCCACGCTCTTTTTGAGCCTCGCGTATTGCATCAAGCTCTTCCGAACTCATAAAGCACTTATACGCCTTCCCTTCGTCCAATAGCTTTTGAATTAACTCTTTGTATCTGTCAAAGCGCTCAGTTTGATAAATAGGACCTGTATCCCACGTTAAACCTAACCACAGCATTCCGTCCAGAATGGCTTGCTTTGCTTCTTCAGTTGAACGCTCAATATCTGTGTCTTCTATACGAAGAACAAATTCACCGCCTTTACTTTTTGCAAGAAGCCAAGAATAAAGCGCAGTTCGTGCGCCACCAACGTGAAGATAGCCTGTTGGGCTGGGTGCAAATCGTGTAACAACCGACATGGTCACTCTCTATAGTTAATGTGTTTCTAAAGTTGAGCGCATTCTACCAGTGTCCGCGCGACTTCAAAAGTAAGTTGAGAATAAGTAGAACAAGAAAACTTATAGAAATGAAAAATGAATGAAAAATGGACAGACACTCACTGCTATTTGTTTGTCGCTAAAAACTCTTGTCGAAGGCGGGCAGAGTATGAGTGTCTGTATTGGACAGTCACTCATATTCCTTATGTTTCTCTCGAGTTGTCTCAAGTTAAATGGTCTGGGAAACAGAAATCATGAAACGGACAGTCACTTCTATTCTCGCTAGAAGGTTTTTCCCTTCTTTTTCTTAAATTCAATTTAAACCGCAGGTTTGCAGTAAAGTCTTAGCCGCACGTTGATATTGAACGGACATTCACTTTTAGTCTCATACTGTTATGCGCCGATTAAGTGTCTATCCGTTTTGACTACATTTTGAATTTGGGGTGAAATGAGTGTCTGTCCCTTTCGATTACTTTTGACTAAATATGTGTCTGTCCCTTTTCGATTATAAGTGTCTGTCCTTTTTTAATTTCTTTTTTAATTTGGGGTTAGTAAAACGCTGTTCTTTTCATCAATTTAGTCAAGATACCGTCAGAGTGACTAAAATTCGGGCACACAGTCATTTTTCTTTAATTTTCTTGTTGACACTAACGGAACCGACTCTATAATACCGCCCCACTTGCTTAGGCAAGGTTTTAAAAAAATATGGACGCTTAGCTCAGTTGGGAGAGCATCGCCCTTACAAGGCGAGGGTCAC
>NZ_CACSIG010000083.1:0-79253 GCF_902705815.1 Alteromonas infernus | reverse complement strand
TGTCACGCCGGGGGTCGCGGGTTCGAGTCCCGTCCGCTCCGCCATTAATGATAAGCTTTCTATGCAGTCTATTCCCCCTCCTGGGGAACAACGCACTAAATCTCTTATTTCTACTAATTAATTCTCTCTTAATGTCGTTACATGCTTAGTGCTATGGTTCGCGTTTTCGTCATTTGACATTCGTGTATCTATCGCTATCTATTTACTCATCTGTGCCTGTTTTATACAGAAACTGCAAAACAAACAGCAACATGCCCTAAAGTCGTAGTGTTTTTTTTTATATTTGTACTAGAGTGATGCCGTTAGTGCTTTGAAAACAACAGGACTTATGAATAAAAGCGACCAAAAACAATATTTTCTTGCAGACAATCTGAAAGCTATCGGCGTTTCTTTGCTCAGTGTATTAGGTGTGACGCTCCTTCTTGCCATTATCATGTTCATATTTATACGAGAACAGGAAGAAAGTCGTGCTAAAGAGATCCTAGATAACGTACGAGTAGTGTTCAGAGACGCAGAGATTACCCTCGACTATCTAAATGCCTTACCCTACGAATCTTGTGATATAGCAAACCTTTCCGAAATGCGAAAAACTTTGTTTCGCTCTCGCTTCGTAAAGGAAATTGGCTTTTATCAAAACGACGAATTGTTGTGTAGTACCTATTTAGGTATTTTAGACGAGCCTATTGAAGAAGATAAACCGGATTTCTATACACAGCTCGATGATGCTTTTTGGATTAATACACCGCTACAGCTTTTTGACAAACAAGCAACGGGTACCATCGTTAAGCGAGGCCGATATAACGCCGTACTCGACATGGATAGTGTGATTGGCTACAGCTATACCCAAGACTGGCAGCTTTTTTACAATGGCGATAAATTTTATCACATGGCTGGCAATCCCGGCCTTGTCGACTCAACGCTTAGCCAAGAAGATATGGACGCGCGCACGGGGTATTTTTCTTTAAGGTTTATTCTGTGCGATGAACGTTACACAAATACGTGCCTTAAAGTACGCTCTGATCATGGCAGGGTGCTAGACCTGCATATGGGCAAAATTGTGTTATTCGTTTTTACTATGTTGATGACCGCAGCATTAACTCATATGCTCACGTTTAACTATTTAAGGCGCAGACGTTCTCTTGAGTCACGAGTCAGCAAAGGGTTAAAGGAACACAAGTTTTACTGCCTGTACCAGCCATTTGTAGATCTACAAACGGGCAAGGTTATTGGTTGTGAGGTGCTAAGCCGGTTTGAGGATGAGTTTGGTCCAATCTACCCAGATGAATTTATCCCACAGGTAAAAGAGCAGGATATGACCTGGGAATTCACCGTTGACATGATCACTACAGCAATGAAAGAGCTAAACGAAAACCCCGATATACCGGAAGGGTTTAAGGTGTCTTTCAACCTATTTCCCTTCGATTTTACCCGTGAAGGATGCCTGGATTTAGATTTTGCTCTAGGAATGAACGACAAAAACTTCAAATTAGTTTTAGAGATCACCGAAGACGAGCAGATTGCTACGCACAGCGCGGTTAAACATATTAAGTCGCTTAAGAGTAAAGGCTTCTTGTTTGCTATTGATGACTTTGGTGTAGGCTATTCGAATTTAAGTCAGTTAAAAACCCTTAACTGTGACTTCCTCAAAATTGATCGCAGCTTTGTTATGGATATGGAAGATAACAGTATTCGTTCTTCACTTATTCCTCACATTGTGAGTATTGCTGAAGGTCTGAATGTAGAACTCATTGCAGAAGGGGTTGAGAATGCCGAACAGTCGAAGGAACTCAAGGGCTTAACAATTGGGTTTGGGCAAGGTTGGTTGTTTGGTAAGCCACAATCTGCAAGCGCACTTGCTAAAAGCGTTCAAGATACCTAATAACGGGTTTTATCTCTGTTATTTTTCGGTTGGTGTTGGTAGTGTTTAACGCTACCATTCACCGACCGAAAAATGTAGAAGAAAACGCGCATGCAAGACGTGCTAATTTGCCGCAATATAAATAAGACCTATCAAGATGGCAGCAATGCCACCCCCGTATTACACGATGTATCACTTTCAATAAAAGCCGGCGAACACGTCGCGATTTTGGGAAGCTCTGGCTCAGGTAAAAGTACGCTTTTGCATATACTTGGAGGGTTAGATAAACCAACAAGCGGCGACGTCCAATTCAATGGAAAACCCCTTAGCCAGTTGTCGAGTAACGCGTTAGCAAAGCTACGCAACGACGAAATGGGCTTTATTTACCAGTTTCACCATCTTTTAGGTGAATTCACAGCGTTAGAAAATGTAGCCATGCCACTTCGTATTAGGGGGCTTTCACCAAAAGCAGCCCAAGCTAAGGCGCGAGACATGCTTGAAGAAGTGGGGTTGTCTCACCGTATTGAACACTTGCCTTCTGCCATGTCTGGCGGAGAACGCCAGCGAGTGGCTATCGCCCGAGCGCTGGTCACCGAGCCTTCTGTGGTGCTGGCAGATGAACCTACAGGCAACCTTGACGATTCTACGGGTGAGCAAATTTACAAGCTGCTCACGAGTTTGAGCGAGAAGAAAGGGACATCATTTGTTGTGGTAACGCACGATATAACGCTGGCTGCAAAGATGGACAGAGTACTTAAGATAAAAGATGGCCGCTTAGCCAGTGACGCTGAGAGTAAGGAGCGCCAAGATGCTCGCCTTTGAGCTTGCCCAAAAGTTTAGAAAAACGCGTTCTCAGCAGCGCTTTATTTCCTTTATTTCAATGTCTTCTACCATTGGTATAGGCTTGGGCTGTTTTGTACTTATTGTGCTTCTAAGTGTGATGAACGGCTTTGAAAAAGAGCTAACTAGCCGAATTTTAAGCGTGGTCCCCCACGGTGAGATTTACAGTAAAAGTGAAAGCGGTATCGAAAATCTAGAGGCTCAGCTATATCGCTTTTCTCAAGATAGCCGTTTAGACAGGGTAACACCCTATACTGGCTTAACGGGCATGCTGCAGTCGAAAGGTGAGCTTAAAGCCATTAGCGTAACGGGTATACCCGTTAATAGCGTGAAAGAAAAGTATGCCGAACGGGTAACAAAAAATGACTGGGCAAGGTTTAGTACCCAAGAAAACGGGTTAATTGTTGGAAAGGGAATTTTGGCCTCGATGGACCTTGCTATTGGCGATACGGTTCAAATTCTGATCCCTCAAACCACGCAGGACTTAACCTTTAAAGCGCCGCGTTCCATTACCCTTAAAATAGCAGGTGTGTTGTCTGTCGGAGGGGAGCTTGATAATCAGCTCGGCCTAATGCACCTTGAAACTGCATCACAGGCCATAGGCATAACCTCTAAAGCTCAGGGCATACAGTTTACATTGAAAGACCCATTCTCGGCTTACGATACTATGCGCGATATCGGATATAGCTATCCGCAAGCGGTTTATATGTCTGATTGGACACGTACCCAAGGGCACTTGTATAGTGATATTCAGCTAGTGCGTGCAGTGGTTTATATTGCCCTTACGCTGGTTATCGCCGTTGCTTGTTTTAATATTGTGTCGTCATTGGTAATGGCAGTGAGAGACAAACAGGCGTCCATCGCCATACTTAAAACAATGGGAGCCACAGACACGTTAATTCGCAATACCTTCGTGCTCCAAGGTGTAATAAACGGTGTGGTCGGTGTTACGGTTGGTGTAGCGCTGGCTGTAATCGTTGCTCCTAATTTGTCAGAGATTGTGCGCTTTATCGAGTCAGGCCTTGGGGTAGAGATTCTGTCTGGCGATATTTATTTTATCGACTTTTTACCGTCTAGCATGCATTGGCTAGATGTAGTTGTAACAATGATCGTTGCGATGATCCTAAGTGTTGGTGCAACCCTTTATCCCGCGCAAAAAGCAGCGAATATTTCGCCGTCATCAGCGCTGCATTAAGCTTCAACATGGAAAAGGGGCAAGGCGGTATACCTCTTCTATAGCGTTTAAATTCGGGTAGTCCCGTTTAGGGCGGTGTGGGTCTAAATACCTTCTATTCCCTTTACAACAAGCCATCAACAAAAAGGCCAGCAGTATGCTGGCCTTACGTTTATTGATACTGTTTAAACACGTATTACGTATTTTTCTCGAAGTGTTCAAAATCAACATCTTCTTGTTTTAACCCCGCTTTAGGGTCGTTATAGATACTTTCATCTAAGGCGCCCTCGCTCTTCGCAACCACACACGACACCATACAGTCGCCCGTGATATTGACCGCAGTTCGTGTCATATCAAGTAGTCTATCTACACCGATAATAAGGGCTATACCTTCAACGGGTAAGTTCACCTGCTGTAATACCATGGCAAGCATGATAAGGCCTACGCCGGGTACCCCAGCGGTTCCGATAGACGCGAGTGTAGCGGTAAGTACTACCATCATGTAGTCACTTAAGCTTAAATCTACCGCGTAAACCTGGGCAATAAATACCGTTGCCACGCCTTGCATAATGGCGGTGCCATCCATGTTAATGGTTGCGCCTAACGGCAGGGTAAACGAAGAGACTGAGTTGCCTACCCCTAATTTATTTTTTGCCGTTTCCATGGTAACTGGCAACGTGGCGCTACTGCTTGATGTACTAAAAGCAAATAGCGCTGCATCGCGCATCTTCTTCATTAAAATAAGTGGGTTCAAACCTGCCAGCGCTTTAAGCAGTACCGAATAGGTTACCAGGCCGTGCAGAATCAACACGCCGAAGACTAAGAAGAAATACTTGGCTAGGCTTAAAATAGTTTCGCCACCAATGGTAGAGAAAAGCTTAGCCATAAGCACGTAAACGCCATAGGGTGCAAGGTTCATAATGATAGTAACCAAGCGCATGATAACGGTATTAATGTCTTCGAAAACAGCAGTAAGGCGTTTGCCTGCATCGCCCGTCATGGCCATAGCTATACCAAACAGCACAGCGAACACGATGATTTGAAGCATGTTACCTTGCGCCATAGAGTTAATGGGGTTGCTAGGGAACATATTTACAATAACATCAGAAAGGCTTGGAGCTTCTTTGGCCTGGAACGATGTTTCCGTGGTTAAATTTAGGCCATCACCGGGAGAAACCACTAAAGCTATACTCATGGCTAGTGTTATCGCTATCGCGGTTGTGACAACATAGAGTCCAACAGATTTCGCTCCAAGTCTGCCTAGCTTGCTTGGGTCAGATAACGTACTGGTCCACAAATAAGGGAAACAAACACCAGCGGTACCACTAGCATTTTTAGGCTAGCGATAAATATTTGGCCGAGAGTAGAAAATATACCTTCTACAAGAATGTTATACGTTGAGAATTCGAAACCGAATATCGAAAAAGTAAAATCTCCGCTATCATCAAACAATAATTGGAGAAAGACACCAGTCAAGATACCGGCAGCCATGCCGATAAATATTCGAGCGGTTAAACTATATTTATGTGCAGATGAAGACATTAATGTTCCCTGTGCATTTTTATATTTTTAATCTTTCGTAGTGTGCCAGATTCAGTTGATTTTTAAACATAAAAAACGACGCAATTGTCAATAAAAGAGGTTCAGGAACGAATTATGTCGACATTAGCGAAAACGCTAAGCCTAATTAGCGCATTATTTATGCTAACAGCATGTGGTGGAGGCGGCTCGTCAGTCTCTCGGGATGACACGGATAACGGAAGCGGAGACGGCGGAACCACACCCTCTTATTCAATTTCCTTATCACTGGAAAACGAAAGTGGAGCAAGCGATAACAATTTATCAGAAGACAACAGCTTGTTCGCTGTCGCGACGGTAACAGATGAAGACGGTAACCCGTACAGCGATGCGTTATTAACATTTACGCTAAGCAACGAAGCGTTAGCCGAGTTTGGCAATGACACAGGTACTGCGCGTACTAATTCAAGTGGGGTGGCTAGGCTGCGCCTAAACGCAAGTACTGCGTCGGGTGATGGTGAAATTACCGCTGCACTTGGAAGTGGCGAAACAGGCACAACGACCTTTTCTGCTACGGCGGTTAGTGGCACAGACCCCACGTCCATTAGCGTTGCATTAACGCTACAAAATGAGAGTGGCGAGGCCGACAATAGCCTTTCTTCGAGTAATTCATTGGTTGCGATGGCAACAGTAACGAACTCGTTAGGTGAGCCACAGGCAGATCTTCTACTTACCTTTTCACTCAGCAACGACGAACTGGCTACGTTTTCTAACGATACTGGCACGGCGTTGACTAATGCTGACGGTGTAGCAACGTTAGGCATGTCGGTGGGTAGTGCTTCTGGCGACGGCGAAGTTACCGCTACCTTAGCTACTGGCGAGACAGATTCCACGACCTTCAGTTCTGAAGGCAGCACCACAGTAAGTGAAGAACCGGCCTCTCTTGAACTTTATGCTAACAATATTCAATTGGCTTCAAGCGGTAGCGATGAAGTAGAGTTGATTGCGTTAGTTAAAAACGAACAAAGCGTATTGATGGAAGGGGTTGAAGTGAGCTTTTCAGCCCAAACAGGCGATGGCGTTGAGCTTCAATTAACCCAGCCTGAAACTACGGCTGACGGCACTGCCCGAGCGATACTGACGTCCCAAAACGACAAGTCAAACCGCACTATTACCATTACTGCTGGTGCTGGCAGCCTTTCTCAAACGGTTGAAATCACGATTTCCGGTACGCAAGTGACTATAAACGGTGCATCTTCGGTAATCTTGAACGATAGCGTGGATTATACCATTCGCGTACAAGATTCTGATGGCACGTCTATTCCGAATCAAGACGTGGTACTGACTGCTGCGAACGGCGCGTTAAGCAGCACCTCTGTTAACACGGGGTCAAACGGTCAAGCAACAGTAACGTACACAGCTTCAACCTCAGGTGAAGACACTATTACGGCCTCTGCACTTAATGCAGAAACAACGTTTACGGTGAAGGTACAGCAAGATGAATTTAATTTTGTAAACCTACCAACAGAAGAAGTTCCCCTCAGTCAGTCTCAAACCATTACGGTACAGTGGCGTCAAAACAATACGCCGGTAGTTGGGCAAGACGTAACGTTTAGCGCATCTCGTGGCGTAATTGACGGCAACGCAACAGTACAAACCGATGCAGAAGGACAAGCAAGTATTGATATTAGCGCCAACAATGCTGGCATCTCTTCAATTACAGCGACAGCAAGCGACGGAAGCGGCAATGTGTTGGTTTCAGCACTTACTCAAATTGAGTTTATAGCAACCACGCCAGCTACCATTATTGCTGATGCAACATTAGACAACCTTGGCCCCGATGGGCAAACGAGTACAATTAGCGCCGTTGTTAGGGATGCCAATAACAACTTGGTAAAAAACAGCGTGGTCAACTTTACTGTATCCGATGTGTCAACAGGCTTTGTTTCTCCTTCTCAAGCAACTACGGATAGCAAAGGTATTGCAACTACGGTGTTTACTTCAGGTTCTGTGTCATCTAATGAGGCTGTTATTATTACTGCTTCGATAGCAGATGATGAATCAATTTCTGATGAAGTCGCACTTACCGTTGGGGCGCGAGCTTTTGATATTGTTATTGGGACTGGTAATGAAATAGAAACGCCTTCCACAACGTCATATCTCAAAAAGTTTGCTGTATTTGTATCAGATTCGTCAGGTCGTCCTGTTAGTAACGTTAACCTTACAGCTTCAATAAATCCTGTTAAATACAATGAAGACGGAGTTTATTTGAAAGGTCGCTGGGTTTACAACGATGTAGACTCGATCTGGAACGTTGTAGATGTTTTCCAGTGTGACAACGAGGATGAAAATGACAATGGGATACTCGATGAGGGGGAAGACACAAATGAAGACCAGCAATTAACTCCTGGTATCGTTGGTACTGTAACTCTTTCAAATAATGGAGTAACGGACGAAAATGGTTTTGCTGAGCTTGAATACCGTTACCCTGAAAGCTACGCGGTATGGTATTTTGCTGAAATTACTGTGTTTGGGCAATCAACTGGAAGTGAAGCCCAAGCTTCTATGAAGTATCAATTAGAAATTCTTGCTGATGATATAACTGATGAAGGAAGAAGCCCTCCCGCTAATCCGTTTGGAACAGGTGAATGTCCCGTAAAAGATCCTGTACCTTAAGTCGGAAATAAAAAAAGCCCGTTATTCTCTCGAGTAACGGGCTTACTAATATCATTTACCCCTGCTGGAACGGGTAAACCGAGCCAATCTTAAGAATTTGCGTAAGCTCATCTAGGGCGGTGCGAGATTCAATTAGCAACTGCGGGTCGCGCAAGTCATCCTCGCGTAATTCATCGCGATAGTGCTTATCTACCCATGTGTTTAAGCGAGCAAACTGAGTGTCGTTAATTAATGTGTTCTGATTAACGGCCTCAAGCTCTTGGTCGTTCATTGCTACGCGCAGGCGTAAGCAAGCCGGGCCGCCACCGTTGCGCATGCTTTGTTTAACGTCGAAATAGTTGACCGACTTAATGGGCGTGCCTAGCGTTACCACCTTATCTAAGTAGCGTTTAACCGCCTCATTTTCCCGACATTCAGTTGGCGCGATAATGGTCATGTCGCCACTTGGAAGGGTAATGATTTGGGTGTTGAACAAGTAAGTTTTAACCGCGTCTAATACCGACACTTCTGACGTTGGAACTTCAATAAAATGAAGTGGCTCACTGCCAAATTTTGCTTGAAGTTCTTTTAAGCCCGCGCCTTTTTGATAAAACGCCTGTTCGTGGAAGAACAACACGTTTTGATTACCTACAGCGATGACGTCGTTATGGAATACGCCTTGGTCTATAACGTCTGGATTTTGCTGCATGTAAACTACGCCATCGTCATCTAGACCGTGCAAACGCGCAACGGCTTGGCATGCTTCAAGGGTTTGACGGGCAGGGTACTTTGTTGGCGCAGGCTTACTGGTATCAAAAGCATGACGGCCATAAACAAACAACTCTACGCCAGCTTGTCCATAGTTACTGCAAAGTCGCGTATGATTGGCTGCGCCTTCATCGCCAAAATGTTCGTTATCTGGCAAGTGCTGGTGGTGAGCGAAGTGTTTTTCATTGGCAAAGGTGCCACGCAGGATATTACCTGTCACTTGTGGTTCGAGCGAACGGTGAAACTTATTCGTCAAGTTTGCAGGGGTAAAGTGGACACGTCCATCGGCAGTATCGGCGCTAGGAGACACAGTGGCAGCATTTGCGGTCCACATGCTACTGGCAGAGCAACAAGCAAGAAAAATCTCGCGAGACTGCTTTGCAGCGCTTTCTAGCACACGTGCATCATTACCGGTGAAGCCAAGGCGGCGCAGTGCTGCAATATCTGGGCGCTCTTGCGGTGCTAACACACCCTGCATCATACCCATATCAGCTAGGGCCTTCGCTTTAGCCAAGCCTTGTTTAGCTGCTTGTTTAGGGCTACTTACTGCATTGGCGTTGTTCAGGGAAGCCACATTACCGAAAGACAAACCGGCATAATTGTGGGTTGGGCCTACTAGACCGTCAAAGTTAACTTCAAACTGCTTCATACTTTCCCTCATTATTGGTGTTTCCACGCTTGACCTATGTGCTACTTTTATACTTCATATGACGGAAGTGTTTGTCATCGACAGCCATATTTACAATCGGTAGCGCTAAGTTAAACGATGCACTTTTTGAACCTGTAACCATTGTTAGGTTAGGTTGGAATGGCTGGCATTATACGGCTTTTAAGGGCAATGCCAATCGCGCTGGTTGTTTATTGTACAGAATTTGGGTGCGATTAGAGCGAAGTGAAGAATAAGTATGAAGAAGATCTTGTTTTCCATTCACTTTGTAGATATATGTTAAAAAAGAGCGAGTACCCTATATATAGTGCAAGGTTACTCCAAATTTCAGAAATTGACGTAAATAGTCATTTAAAATCAATAGGTTTAGTTCAATTATATGGCAAAATCACTGGTCATAGTCGAGTCACCAGCCAAAGCAAAAACGATAAATAAATATCTTGGTAAAGATTTTATCGTAAAAAGTTCGGTTGGCCATGTGCGAGATCTTCCAACGAAGGCGTTAGGCAAAGTAGAGCCTAAAAAACCGGCTAAAGAACTCAAAACTTTAAGCGAAGAAGCGCGTCAAGAATACCTTCGACGTCATGAATATTTGAAACTTGTAGACAGAATGGGTGTGGATCCAGAGAAAGACTGGAAAGCGCATTACCAGGTATTGCAAGGTAAAGAAAAAGTCGTTAACGAGCTTAAAAAATTAGCGAAAGACGCAGACACCATTTATCTCGCAACCGATTTGGATCGCGAGGGAGAGGCCATCGCTTGGCATCTGCAGGAGTTGCTGGGTAAAAAAGATAAAACGTATCAGCGTGTGGTGTTTAATGAAATTACCAAAAACGCGATTCAAGATGCGTTTTCAGACCCAGGTGAGCTAAATATATCTCGTGTCAATGCGCAGCAAGCACGCCGATTCTTAGACCGTGTTGTGGGCTTTATGGTGTCGCCCCTGCTTTGGAAAAAGATTGCCCGAGGCCTATCTGCAGGCCGTGTTCAATCGGTAGCAGTACGCTTAGTGGTGGAGCGCGAGCGAGAAATTAAAGCGTTTGTGCCTGAAGAGTTTTGGGATGTGCACGCCGACCTGACCAGCCAAGAAAAAGCGGCACTACGGATGCTGGTGGCTAAGTATCAAGGCAATGGGTTTAAGCCAAAAAATAAGGCAGAAGCCGACAAAGCGCTGGCTGATTTAGAAAGTGCGAAATTCACGGTAGAAAGTCGCGAATCGAAGCCAACGCAAAGCCGCCCATCAGCGCCGTTTATCACGTCTACACTGCAGCAAGCGGCAAGTACGCGACTAGGCTTTGGTGTTAAGAAAACCATGATGATGGCGCAGCGTCTTTATGAAGCGGGTTACATCACTTATATGCGTACCGACTCGACAAATTTGAGTCAAGAAGCGCTAGACAGTGCTCGAGCGTATATTTCCGATAATTTCGGAAACAAGTATTTACCCGATTCTCCAATTCGCTACGGCAGCAAAGAAGGCGCGCAAGAAGCGCACGAGGCGATTCGCCCGTCTAATGTCAATATCGGCGCTGCTAGTTTAGGTGATATGGAACGTGACGCTCAGCGTCTTTACGAGTTGATTTGGCGACAATTTTTGGCCTGTCAAATGACGCCAGCGAAGTACGACGCAACCACCATCAAAGTGGCGGCGGGTGATTACGAGCTAACCGCCAAAGGCCGTGTACTTAAGTTTGACGGTTGGACGCGCGTGCAGCCACAGCTTCGCAAAAAAGGCGATGAAGAATTAATGTTGCCAGATGTGCAGAAAGGCGATGTGCTTGACTTGAAAGCACTTGATCCTAAGCAGCATTTCACAAAACCAGTGGCACGATTTAACGAAGCGTCTTTGGTAAAAGAGCTGGAAAAACGCGGTATTGGCCGCCCGTCTACCTACGCGAGTATTATCTCAACCATTCAAGACCGCGGCTATGTACGTTTAGAGAACAAGCGTTTTTATGCCGAGAAAATGGGTGAGATCGTTAACGATCGTCTAATGGAAAACTTCGACGACTTAATGAGCTACGACTTTACGGCCAACATGGAGCAACATCTCGATGATATTGCTGAAGGCAACAAAGACTGGAAAGACGTACTCAATGAATTCTACAGTGGGTTTTACGGTAAGCTTCTAAACGCAGAGAAAGACCCTGAAGAAGGCGGTATGCGCCTAAATCAGGCGATACCAGCGGGTATTGAGTGCGACAAATGCGGCCGTGAAATGAACGTAAGAACCGCGTCAACGGGTGTATTCTTAGGTTGTTCTGGGTATAACTTGCCGCCTAAAGAGCGCTGCACGAATACTATGAACTTAACGCCTGGCGATGAAGTCGTTAAGGTAGATGACGAAGAAGAGCTTGAAACCGAAGCCCTCCGTTCTAAAAAGCGTTGCCCTAAATGTGGTACCGCCATGGACAGTTACTTGGTAGATGAAACCCGTAAGCTACACGTTTGTGGAAATACACCTACCTGTGATGGTACCTTGGTTGAAGCGGGTACCTTTAAGATTAAAGGCTACGACGGCCCGATTATCGAATGCGATAAGTGCGGCAGCGATATGGAGCTTAAAAACGGTCGATTCGGTAAATACTTTGGCTGTACCAACGAAGAGTGTAAGAATACCCGTAAGCTTTTACGAAACGGCGAAGCTGCACCACCTAAAGAAGACCCAGTAGATTTACCTGAGCTACCGTGTGAAAAATCTGATGCTCACTTTATGCTACGTGACGGTGCGTCGGGCATCTTCTTAGCGGCCCACAACTTCCCTAAATCGCGTGAAACTCGTGCACCGAAAGTGGAAGAACTGGCACGCTTTAGAGATAGAATTTCGCCGAAATTCTATTATCTTGCAGATGCGCCGAAAACCGATCCTGACGGAAATCCTGCAATAGTTCGCTACAGTAGAAAGACAAAGCAGCAGTATGTGATGTCGGAAAATGAAAACGGCAAAGCGACGGGCTGGTCTGCATGGTACGACGATGGCAAGTGGCAAGAGCAAGCGGCTAAAAAGCCGGCTGCCAAGTCGAAAGCTAAGAAAAAATAATTCAAAGCTAATACAATACTGTGAAGCGTAAAAAAATAAGCCCGAATTTATTCGGGCTTATTACTTCTTGAATATTTGTTAGGTCTTGCAACATACTTTATGCAAGGCTAATTACTACATAAATAGAGAGTGAGTTATGGCCTCTTTACAAGATCAACTTTTAAAAGCCGGATTGGCTGACAAAGCGACTGCGAAACAAGCACGCGCAGATAAACGCAAAAAACAAAAACAGAAAAATAAGCAAAAGCAGCCTGTGGTAGATGAAGCAGCATTAGCGGCGCAGCAAGCGGCTGAAGAGAAAAAAGCGCGCTCTCGAGAGCTTAATCAGCTTCAACAACAGGAAAGGGAAAGACGCTCGATAGCCGCACAAGTAAGACAACTTATTACCGTAAACAAGCAGCCACGTAAGGGCGAAACCTTGCTTAATTTTACCCACGACAACGTAGTAAAACGCATGTACGTGAGTGAAGAAATACACAAGCAGGTGACGAAAGGTCGCCTAACCGTGGTTATGCTAGACGATGCGTACGAACTGGTTCCCACTCCGGTTGCAGACAAAATAGCTCAGCGCGATGAAGCGTCTGTTATTTATCGCGCCGACTTAGATAAAAGTGGTAGCGACGGCAAAGACGAAGCTGAAGACGATTGGTATGCCGATTACGAAATTCCAGACGATTTGACCTGGTAGCCCTTCTAAACTCACCACCTTATGGTTGTTAGGCAGTCAGGTGGTGGGTAATCTTACCTAGTATTTATCTAACCAAATTAAATTTTAATGTATTGCTACTCGCACGGCGTTTTTGATTGAGCGTGCTTAATACCATCAAGTTTGAAACCATTGTGTTAATAACGTTATCTTGATGGTAACGCTTTATAATTATTAATCTTTCTTGCGAGAATACTTTTAGAATCCTCATTTTTGCCGCTACATAAATTACTAAAGATAACGTCGTTCTTTTGATTTCTAGACTATATTTGGTAGGGCGTATTCGTATTGCTCACCGTTATAAGCGGTATTGCACGTGGTTGTTAAAATTGGAGGGTAACCATCATGGGTTTACCTAAGTTGGTTTTAGTAGTTGTTTCACTGTGTCTGTCACTTCCTACACAAGCAGGGCTTTTTAAAATTTCTATTAATGATCTTGGGGGCTTAACACCTTCACAATCCAGCATCTTTGATGATGCAATCGCGTATTGGGAATCATATTTAATAGGTGTTCAAAGCTCTTTTGACCATAGTATTATTATAGAGGCAAGTGGAGCGCCGATTGATGGTACAGGTGGGGTGTTAGGTAATGCTGGACCTTCTAGTATTACTCAGCTTTCCGATAGTACTTATGTTTATGCGAATAAAGGTCGTATGAGATTTGATACGGCAGACCTTAATAACATGGAAAATAACGGCACACTTTTCGATGTTATTGTGCACGAAATGGCTCATGTTATCGGGTTTGGCATTCTGTGGACGACAGATTTTTTTATCGCAGGGAGCCAGTCTAATTACGTCAATGGCACAGGGCGCTACACTGGAGAATACGCTTTGGAAATCTACCGCCGTGAGTTTGTCGAAGACGCCACCTTTATTCCTGTAGAGCTGGGCGGAGGCGCAGGTACTGCTAACAGTCATTGGGATGAGCCTTGGCCTGGTGGTTCGTCGGACTTAATGACAGGGTATTTAGGGCCTTACCCGATTACACTAAGCGACACCACTGTTGCGTCGTTTGCTGATATTGGTTATTTGACTACTGTTACTCATGCGGTTGATGGGGCTGCTACGGTATGGCTGTTTCTACTTTCATTCGGGTTAGTACTAAGAAAAAAGCCTCTACGAACTAGTGCGCGCCTTCTGCAATCTGTGTAACCTAATCAAGGCCTAGCTTTCTATTGCTAAGCAGTGTTTTGAATTTTTAGAATAAATAATGAGGGAAAGCTTGATAAGAGAGAAACATAAAGTGGATAAAGTGAATAAAACTCTTATCGGACTAGTGTTAGCGGGTGGCCAATCGCGCAGAATGGGACAAGATAAAGCCCTTATGCGTTATCAGGGAAGCACGCTTATTGAGCATGCGTCATCGCTATTAAAGGCTGCAGGGTGTGATGAGGTATTAATCAGCCGTAATGCGCCAAATTTTTTAAATGATAAAATTGATGATGCAGGTCCACTGGGTGGTGTGCATGCAGCACTGGATGTTTTATGTAATTCAAATGCGGGCAAAGGTAGTGCTATTGAATTGCTTGTCCTTCCCGTGGATATGCCCCAGATGACACCTCAGCTTTTGAAAACGCTAGTATCAGCAGGGCGGGAAGCCCAGCGGTCGGTTTATGTGAAAAAACGCTTTTTGCCTTTTTACTTGTCTGTTATGCACAATACTAACGCCATGCTAACGCACTACTTGGTCGAACAAAACAAGCGACGTGTAGTGGGATTCTTAGAAAGCCTAGAAGCCATTGCTCTTGAAGAAGCTAATCTTGCGCGCCCTAAAAGGGTAAATGGCGAGCAAGAAAAACAGAACGAAAAAATAACCCGTATGGATGAGGCACAATGGCTTAATGTTAATACGCCAGGTGATTGGCCTGATGACATATAACGCCGAACACCACGCATTAGTTTTAGATGGAACACCTGAAACTCAACGTTTTACTCTTGCTGAAGAGGTCGCATTAAGCATTAGTTACAACGGTATCAACTATGCAGTAATGCTTGTTACGCCCAAAGACATTGAAGACTTTATTATTGGCTTCAGTTTAAGTAACGACATTATTGAGCACCCCCGCCAGCTTTATGGTATTGAGTTGACATACCACAAAGAGCACATTAATGCTGAAGTGGAACCAGGCTTTTTGGAAGTTAAAAGAAAATAAACGGCAATTGGCAGGTGCATCGGGCTGTGGGCTTTGTGGTGTCGAAGCGCTGGATAACGCTTTGCCTCAACTCCAACCCGTAGATCCATTGCCTCTACCAGAAGCAAGCTGGTTTGAAGGGTTGCGAGACCTAATTTCGCAAGCGCAAGCATTAGCGCAGCAAAGTGGGGCAGTGCACGGCGCGCTCTATATTGATGCCGAGCGCAATGTACTTGCGTGTCGTGAAGATATAGGAAGGCATAACGCTTTTGATAAGTTAATTGGGGCAATTGCGGCTAATAAACTTTATCAGAAGGATTGCCTTGTAGTGCTAACCAGTCGCTGTAGCTTAGAACTCGTGCAAAAAGCGATAAGAGCAAAATTACCTTTGCTTGTAACCCTTTCAGCACCTACGGCATTATCAGTTAAGTGGGCCAACCGCTATGGCGTATCCCTTATCCACGTGCCTAAATATGACTCACCGAGAGCGTATTCACCGCAATTCCTCCATCCGACTCGGACTTTGAAAGTTTGATCGCAATAAATTTTGACGTTGGTGTGAAGGTTCCGTCACCATAACTTTCTAATGGTACCAGCGGGTTGGTTTCCGGGTAATAGGCCGCGGCTTGTCCTTGGGGTATATCATAAGCCACCAACATAAATTGCTTTATCTGACGGGTTCTTCCGTCATTCCATAAAGACGTAATGTCTACTTTATCCCCGTCATTGAAGCCCAGTTTTCGAATATCGCTCTCATTGACGAACAAGACATCTCTAGCGCCAAACACATTTCTGTAACGGTCATCCATGCCATAGATGGTAGTGTTGTACTGATCGTGCGAACGCAATGTCTGTAAGATTAAGTCTGGTTTTTCGCCACGAGCGACTACATCATCGTTTAATAGCGAGTTTGGCAGTGTATTGGCTGCAAATTCCGCTTTACCCGATGGTGTTAGCCACCGTCTTTCGCTCGCCGCATTGCCTAGATGAAAGCCACCGGGCTGTGCCACTTTGCTATTAAAGTTTTTAAAGCCCTCAATGGTATCGGCAATTAGGTCGCGTATATTGTCGTAATTACTGACTACATGATCCCAGTCTACAGGCGTATTGCCTAACGTGGCTTTTGCGATACCCGCAATGATAGCCGGTTCCGAGCGAAGTTCAGGTGAGCTCGGCGGTAGTTGTCCATAGGATAGGTGGACCATTGAAAAGGTATCTTCAACGGTAACACCTTGCTGTCCGCTAGCCTGCATGTCGACTTCAGTTCTACCCAAACAGGGTAGAATAAGCGCATCTTTTCCCGTCGTTAAGTGAGAGCGGTTTAATTTAGTGGCGATATGCACAGTTAAATCGCATTTTGATAATGCGGCGTGGGTGCGCGGCGTATCCGGTGTGGCTTGTGCGAAATTACCACCTAAGCCAATGAAGACTTTGGCATCGCCACGTTCCATGGCCTGAATGGCTTGAATAGTGTTGTGACCTCTCTCTCGTGGTACCACAAAGTTAAACTTGTTTTCCAGCGCGTCGAGTAACGCTTTAGGCGGCACTTCGTTAATACCCACGGTTCTGTCACCCTGAACGTTACTATGGCCTCGAACAGGCGACAGACCGGCGCCAGGCTTGCCAACATTGCCTCGCAATAGCTGCACATTCACGATTTCTTGAACCGTAGCAACAGAGTGTTTGTGCTGTGTAATTCCCATAGCCCAGCACATGATTACCCGTTCTCCGCGCTTGTACATAGTTGCCGCGTGGCGGATGTCTTCTTTCGATAAACCACTCTGCGCTTCAATATGCTCCCAGCTGGTCGATTCAACAGCAGTTAAATAGTCATCCATGCCATTCGTATGTGCATTGATAAAGTCGTGGTCGAATACGGGAGGGGCATTGTTCGCTTTTGCTTCCTGCTCCCAGGCTAAAAGCCACTTAGCAATGCCGCGCATGACTGCCATATCGCCGCCAAGGGCAGGCCTGAAGTAAGCGGTATTGGTTGGTGTTGAACCATTGGTGAGCATTTCAATAGGGTGCTGAGGGTGTTGGAACTTTTCTAGTCCTCGCTCTTTTAGCGGATTTAAGCAAACGACTTGGGCGCCTCTTCGCACCGCATCGCGCAGTGGCTCTAACATGCGCGGGTGGTTAGTCCCCGGGTTTTGACCAATAACAAAGATGGTATCTGCCTTTTCGAAATCATCGAACGTGACTGTACCTTTGCCTACGCCTATGGTGGGCTTCATTCCTTGACCCGATGCTTCGTGGCACATGTTTGAGCAGTCTGGGAAGTTATTGGTGCCAAATGCGCGAACGAATAATTGATAAAGATAAGCTGCTTCATTGCTAGCGCGCCCTGACGTATAGAACTCTGCCTGATGCGGAGAGCTCAGCCCGTTCAGGTGTTGAGCGATTAGGCCAAACGCGTCATCCCAGTTGATGGCTTCATATCGGTCGGTTTGGTTATTGTAACGGACCGGGTGGGTTAGCCTGCCTTGAGACTCGAGCCAGTAGTCAGTGTGTTTTTTCAACGCACTCACCGTATAGTCAGCGAAAAATTCCGGGCCTACGTAGCGACCGGTTGACTCCCAATTTACGGCTTTCGCCCCGTTTTCACAAAACTTGACTAAACCGCTTTCTGGCGACTCACCCCATGCACAACCCGGACAGTCGAAGCCTTTATCTTGATTGGTTTTTAGCATGGCCCGAAGGTTTTTGAGCGGCTTTTCACTCTGGAGCCAACTTTGGGTTACGCTTTTTAATGCACCCCATCCGCCAGCAGGGTTGCCGTATTGCTTAATATTCCGTTTATCGCTCATACTCTTCGGTGGACCTGTCGTTTAGTCAATACATAGTGTAGATACACATTAATGATTCAAACGGATGAAAGCTATAGCCTAAAACTCTGAATTCGATTAAACGAGGATCTATACGGATATATTGCGAGGCTATTTAAAAGTTAAAATTTCTATCGCCTAACTAAACTAGCACGTTGCCAAAAATAACGATTTAAATTTCACTGCCCTAATAAAAAAGAGACGTGAATGTATGTTCCCGCTCAATGTATTTGTTTACTATGTACAAAAAGCGTTGCTTAGCGTTCGTTGTAAAATCAGATGAAAGGTTAGTGCATCAAAGGCTAAGCAGTAATTGTATGAACGCAGCACATAAGCGTTTTAAAGATGATATTCCATTGAGGTAACATGGTTTCTTGGCAGTCTCTTACATTTAATGAACTCACTACTCATCAACTCTTCGACCTACTTAAGCTACGCGTCGATGTCTTTGTTGTTGAGCAAAACTGCCCCTATCCGGAACTTGATGAAAAAGACCGTCATTCGCAAACCCACCACTTAATGGGCTTTGAAAATAATAAACTTGTGGCATGTGCACGATTACTTGGTGAAGGCGTCAGTTATCCATCGGTAAGTATAGGCCGCGTGGCGACCAGTGAAGCCTTTCGGGGGAAAGGAGCGGGTAAGGCCCTTATGTGCGAAGCTATTAAGCACTGTGAGGCGCTATGGCCGGGCTGTGATATTGAAATTGGCGCGCAAGAGTATTTAAGACGCTTTTACGAGAGCTTTGGATTCAAAGCCACATCGACGATGTACTTGGAAGACGGTATTCCCCATATTGATATGAAAAGGGCAGGGGCATAAACCCCTGGCTTTATCTAGCTAGACTGGTCGGTATGTCGATGTTCTAACGATTTATTGGGCATCAGGCAGTTGAGTTACCAGTTCATCTAAACCACCTACCACGGTATCTGGTGCAATTGCCAATGGATAAAGCACTTTACCCGGGCGAGCGATAAATGCAGCTTGCCAGCCCGCTTGTTTAGCGCCAGCAATATCCCAACCATGAGCCGCGACTAACATAGCGTCTTCTGCTGCTATGCCCATTTTTTTCAATAGCCCACTCATAGGTACGTGTATCGGGCTTGTACAAGTTAATATCTTCAACGCTAAGTCGCTCGTCGAAGTAAGACAGTAGATCTGCATCTTTAAACTGGGTATACACGCCTTTATTAGAAGAGTTGGTAAGGCTTACCAGTTTATAGCCCTTGTCTTTTAGGGCCTGCAAGCCATCGCGTACGTCTGGGTGTGGGGGAAGGCTACGTAGCGGTGTGACAATAGCCGTTTTAGCCTGCTCTTTGGTTAATTCGATACCTTCAATTTATTTGTATTCCACTTGACCTAGATAGGAGGGAGCACGAGAGGTTTTCAAAACAAGGGATGCCGTACATGCCTCTTATCATTATAGGTAGAGAGGTTGAGGTGAACTACGTATTTGCGAGTGCAGATAATGCAATATCTGTCTGATACTGGAGTTCCTCATCAATCTTCCAGTGCGTTGGGCTCCACCCTGATAAAAAGCGATAGAAATCGGCGCAGGCGAACGGGTATAAGGTTTTCCATTCTTCTATAACGTGCTTGATATCATCACGGTCGAAAGAGCAAAGGGTATCGTTTGTCGATAAGCGAGTATTTAGCGCGCTTTCAAGCGCACCGAAATACGTGCCTAGCAAAGCGTCACGGTGTGTTATTTGCGCTTGGGTAGGGAGGGCACTTCCTAAGAAGTAAGCGACGTCTTTTACGCCTATGCCATGGCCGACATATTGGAAATCAACGGCGGCGCAAGCGGCGTAGTCTGGAGTAAAGCAAAAGTTCGCTACTTTTGCATCGCCGTGAATTACGGTTTGATAGCGTGCGTTGGCAAGCCGTTTAGCTATGGCCCTAGCACTTTGCTTAAGTCGGCTATCAGGCATTGCCTGATATTCTTCTTCTCTTGTTGCTAGGTGCCAATAGGAGCCTTCATGCCATAGCAACACTCGCTTTTTATTTTCCTCGAACTTTATGTTCAAAAAGCGCGCGTGGAAATGGGCTAGCCACTTTAAAACGGTTTTGGCGCTTTCTACTGAAAGTGACATTGTCGTGTGGGTATAGCCGCCTCGGGCAAGGTCTTCCATAACAAGCAATGTTGAATCGCCTTTTTGGTCATCAGCTACGCAAGTGGCGGTGCGACACGTGTCATCGGTGAGCGTCTGTAATGCACTATAAAAGCTATTTTCCACGCGAAACGAGTGGCGTTTGCGCTCATCACTGGCCTGTCCATTCCAACCTTTGGGGTGAGCAAGGGTATCAGGGGGCGTGGCGCATTTTACCACTACATGCCTAATACCGTTGTCTCCTGGCGCTTTATTGTGATGATTGCCGGCGACGTTTTTAAGCTTGGCAGCTGAATTCGGCGCTAGTTGGGCCCTAAAGCATGCGCCGTAGCCACTCCATAGGGGCTGGATCATGCTGGTGTTTATCACATCGCAGCCACTTACGTCGCTTAACCACCGAACAAACGCTTCGCTTACCACATCGCTCATTACACGCCTTAAGAAGTAAATTAAAAAATGAATTTTCCAAAATAATTTAGCAAATGAAAAAGCCGCTCGAAAGCGGCTTTTAAAGCATTTTACTAATTGAACGCTAACAAACTGTTAGCGTAAACGGGTTAGCTATTGCGCTACTGCGTCAGCGTCAACCGACTTAGGTAGTGTTGTTGGCGCTGATGCTCGAGAGCCTGCCTGAGCCATTGCGGCTGTTTTACCCGAAACGGCCAGCGCTGGACGTTCGTTATCGGCTTTAGCCGTTAACGCAACATCTACAAAGGCGTCGTTAACTTCAGCAGGTAGCGCCATCGGATGAGATGCGCCGCGCTTACCCTTACCGCTTGCAGCTAAGCTTGACGTTTCTGAAACCTGTTGCTTAGCAGGCGCTTTCGCTACCGGTGCGTTCGCTTTAGTTTCTACTGCTGCTTCGGTTGTTTCTGCAAGGTTGATTTCAACCTGCTCTGGCGATGCTGAAGCGCTTTCCTCTGCGGCTTGTTCTGACGCGTTGTCAGACGTCGCTTTCACTTCAGAAGGGGCAGCCTCTTCAGACGCTACTTCATCAGATGAGGTGCTGCTATCGGTAGAAGCCTGCGCTTTTGCAACCGCCTCTTCTTGTGAAAGAGGGGCTGCTTTAGCGACAGAGTTCTCATCAGCTGAAGTTGTATTGCCTCCTACAGGAGTCTCTTCTGCTGAAGCTTGTTCTTTCGCTGAAGGCTGTTCTTCCGCTAAAGGCTTCTTACCCGCTGAAGGCTCTACATCAAACTGAAGTTCGTCTTGAACCGCTTCAACGTCAAGGTTCGCGGTGTCTTGCTTTTCTTGATTAGATGCTGGTTGCTCTTCAGATGGCGCTAGCTTTCCGGGCTCCTGTGCTTGAGTTTCTTCAACAGCCGGCGCTTCTGTTTGCGTAGCTACTGTGCTTGTCTCTGGCTCTTGAGGCTCAAGTTCGCCTGGTTGCTTCGCTTGTGTTTCAGCTTCATCAACTTGCTGAGACTCTTTCTTACGACGCTGACCAGCTGCACGTACGTGACGAGGAGAACGGCGCGAACGACCACGTCCTTCGCGTTTTTGCCCGTTTTCTTCGCTGTTCGCCTCTGTAGCGTCAGCGCTATCTGTTTGGCTGCCTTCAACCTTGTCGGCTTCTGGTGCAGATTTTTCTTCAGACGCTTTGTCTACTGGCTTTTTAGCTGGTTTTTTCGTTTCTTGTTTCTGAGCAGCCGTATTGCCTGACTGTGCTTCTACCTCATCGGCTTTCACCGCTTTTTGAGGCTTTGCGTCAGCTTTCGGCTTACTTTGCGCTTTTGCATCCTGTTGAGGTGCTTTTACAGCTTCGTTGCCGTTCTGGGCAGGTACCGCTTGCGCTTCTGTTTGCTCTACAATGCTTGGCGTATTGTCATCTTTCTTTACACGAACGCTACGACGCTTGTCACGGCGCTTTCTGCGTTCAGCAACTTCACGCTTCTTCTGCGCTTGGTTTTCTTGCTGTTCGCCTTCTTGCTTCTCGTGTTTAGGCTTTTGCTGCTCGTCGCGAGGCTGCTGCGCTTTACGTGGCTTGCGACCTTTGTTGTTGCGCTTGTCGTCTTGATCTTGACGCTGGTCTTGGCGCTGATCACCGCGTGCTTTGCGATTATCCTGCTGCTCGTCACGACCTTGGTCTTTATTCTGGTCTCTGTTTTGAGACGAGTTATTACGACGCTGGTTTTTATTGCGCGGCTTACGACGACGGTCGTCGTTATTGCGGCTGCGATTGTTTCTATTCTTATTTGTGTCAGTAGATTGCTGTTTCTTGTCTTTGTTGCTCTCTTCTTCACCTTCAGAGCCAAACAAGTCGCTGATCCACTTTCCAATACGCGCAAATAATGAAGGCACGTCTTCAGCTTTCTTCGCTGGCTCTTCTTTAGGTGCAACAACCGGTGCAGCCGTTGGTGCAACTAGGCCCTTAAGCGCAGGTTCTTCGCGTTTAACTGGCGTCGTAGTCGTCGTTTCAGTTTCTGCTTCTACCGCAGGCATTAACTCAACGTCGTAGCTGGCTTCAGATACCACATCGTCAGGGCGACGACGCAATACTTGGTAGTGCGGTGTGTCTAGGTTCGCGTTTGGAATGAGCAGCAAATCTACACCGTGACGTTTTTCTAGTAGCTGAATAGACTTACGTTTTTCGTTCAGTAAGTAGGTTGCTACGGGTACAGGCAATTGCGCTTCAATTTGCCCTGTATTTTCTTTAATACTTTCTTCTTCTAGTATGCGAAGAATAGACAGCGCCAAAGACTCAGTCCCGCGAATAGTACCGTGGCCTGAACAGCGAGGGCACACGTGATGCGCAGACTCACCGAGAGAAGGGCGCAGGCGCTGGCGTGACATTTCTAATAGACCAAAGCGTGAAATACGCCCTAACTGTACACGCGCTCTGTCGCTTCTTACCGCATCTTTCATGCGGTTTTCAACTTCACGCTGATGACGAACGGGGGTCATGTCAATGAAGTCGATAACAACAAGACCACCTAGATCGCGAAGGCGTAATTGACGGGCAATTTCATCAGCCGCTTCTAGGTTAGTGTTAAGGGCTGTTTCTTCGATATCGCCACCCTTAGTGGCACGGGCAGAGTTGATATCAATGGAAGTCAACGCTTCCGTTGGGTCAATAACAATTGAACCACCAGACGGCAGGCGAACTTCACGTTGGAAGGCTGACTCGATTTGGCTTTCAATTTGATAGTGACTAAATAATGGAACTTCACCGCGATAAAGCTTTACACGGCTTGCGAAATCAGGACGGACTAGCTGAATATGCTGTAGTGCCTGCTCGTAGATGCTGGTCTTGTCGATAAGAATCTCGCCAATATCACGACGTAGATAGTCGCGGATAGCGCGAACAATAACGTTGCTTTCTTGGTGAATTAAAAACGGTGCTTCACGACCTTCAGCAACCTCTGAAATTGCTTCCCAGTGCTTAAGAAGAACTTTTAAATCCCACTCTAATTCTTCGTAAGATTTACCTACACCAGCGGTACGAACAATAAGGCCCATGCCATCTGGAAGGTCAAGTTTGCTTAGTGACTCTTTAAGCTCAGTGCGCTCATCACCCTCAATTCGGCGAGAAATACCGCCAGCACGAGGGTTGTTTGGCATAAGCACTAAGTAACTTCCCGCAAGCGATAAAAATGTGGTTAGTGCCGCGCCTTTTTGGCCGCGCTCTTCTTTATCAATTTGGATGATAACTTCTTGGCCTTCTTTAATCACATCTTTGATGTTAGGGCGGCCTTCGAATTTGTAACCTTTAGGGAAGTAAGTGCGGGCTATTTCTTTAAGGGGTAGGAATCCATGACGCTCTGCGCCGTAGTCAACAAACGCTGCTTCTAAGCTGGGTTCAACACGGGTAATTTTACCCTTGTAGATATTTGCTTTCTTTTGTTCGTGTCCTGGACTCTCTATATCTAAATCGTACAACCGTTGCCCATCGACTAGGGCAACGCGCAACTCTTCTTGTTGAGTTGCATTGATTAACATTCTTTTCATTGTATCTAACTCTGTTTTCGTACAGCCGTTAAGACACAAAATTAAAGTGACATGTGCAAACCCTCACCGCGCAACCTCACGGCTGGACGGGGACCTTGTTGTTACGTCGCATTATCCTTGGTGGTTGACCATGTTAGCGCCGTTTTTAGCGCCCTAATTACTGGATGTTACTTGCGTTTGTTATGTAAACGAACCTGTAAGTAAATCTCTATGGTCACACTGCTTTAAGGATGTCGGGAGCGACTAGCCCTTATTACTGTATTCTTTAATACGAGCAAACATTGTTGCTCGCGTGTCATTTAATTCTGTTAGTTAACGGCAAACTTATTTTATGTTCGCAAGCAATGGCGGTTGCTTTTCTACGGCAGTGTAGTCGTTGCCTCTCTAGCTAGGTTGGTATGAAAATCACTTTTTCATTGCGGATGCTACCAACGCTGCGCCATGCTTTATCGTTTACAAGTTTGAACAGCATCGTCATTTTTCGCTGATTGCTGTTTCGGTCTTGTTTGTTGTTTTTCTAACGCTGCGTTTCACTTTTTTTGGATAGGGGCACAAATAGCCGCTTACTACCAAAATCTAAGCTGTGAATTTTACCGTGCAAAAAACGTTGGTAATTATCGCACCAAAACCCCAATTTTAGCAAGGAAAGCAAGTGAATAAATTGTGTATATCTCTGCATTTCCAAACTGGTCTGCGTTCAAAACGCTAGGTTTGCCTAAAATTGCAGCGAAATATGCTTTTTTCAATATTTTGTGCGTTTCAGTTAGCAGGGGGAATTAGCAATGGGGTATACTTGGCCCATGAAAGAAGAAGCCCCAATAAAAGTACGTTTTGTAACGGTTGACGCCGATTTGGCTGGTCAACGTATCGATAATTTTTTGCGCACCCAGCTAAAGGGCGTGCCGAAAAGCATGATCTATCGCATTTTGCGCAAAGGCGAAGTGCGAGTGAATAAAGGCCGCGTTAAGCCTGAATACAAGTTACAGGCTGATGACATTGTTAGAATTCCGCCTGTTCGTGTGTCGGAAGGGGCGCCCGCGCCTTCGCCTAAACTCGACAAAATTGCTGCGTTAGAGTCTCATATTCTATTTGAAGACGATCGTATCCTGGTGATGAATAAACCATCAGGTATGGCCGTGCACGGCGGCAGCGGTTTAAGTTTCGGTTTAATAGAAGGTTTACGTGCGTTACGCCCTGACGCCAAGTTTATGGAACTGGTCCATAGATTAGACAGAGATACCTCGGGCTGCATATTAATTGCAAAAAAGCGTTCTGCACTTCGTCATATGCACGAGCAACTGCGCACGGGGAAAATGGACAAACGCTACAACGCCCTTGTTTCGGGTGAATGGCCTAAGAATCGTTTTAAGGTGAAAGCGCCGCTTCGCAAGAATGTGCTTCAATCTGGCGAGCGAATGGTTAGCGTGAGCGACGATGGTAAGCCCTCAGAAACGCGCTACCGCATTTTAGAAGAGTATGCGGGGGCGACATTGGTAGAAGCTTCGCCAATAACAGGCAGAACACACCAAATTCGTGTTCATTGCTTACATGCTGGCCATCCGATTGCTTGCGACCCTAAATACGGTGATGCGGATTTTGATGCTTCAATGAGACAAAAGGGGCTAAATAGATTGTTCCTTCATGCACGCAGCATCTCGTTGTTACATCCTGCAACAGAAGAACGGGTGACATTTTCTGCACCTTTAGACCCGATACTTTCAAATACGCTTAAAGCACTGTAATCAATTTATGCATTCACAAAAAACGCTAGCCGAGGACGTCACCTCAGCGGATATAAGCAGTAAATTGCCTCGTTATAAATTAGTCATTTTTGACTGGGATGGCACCTTGATGGACTCGGCAGATAAAATTGTTAGCTGCATGCAAATTGCCGCTAAGCAGTGTGATATGCCCATACCATCTTATGAACAAGTGGGTCATATAATTGGAATTAGTTTAAAGCCTGCTATTAAACAGTTATTCAATATTCAAGATGATGAATTGGCAGAGCGTCTAGTTAAGGCCTATAAAGCGGCGTTTGTTACTGTAGATACAACGCCTTGTCCATTATTCAACGGCGTTAATACCATGTTGGCCAATTTAAAAGCGGCGGGGTGTATTCTAGCGGTTGCAACTGGCAAAGCACGTCGAGGTTTAGACCGCGCTTGGACGCAAACAGGTACAGGCGTGTATTTTAGCGCGTCGAGAACCGCTGATGAAGCTGAATCAAAACCATCGCCAGATATGTTGTTGCAGCTTCTTGACGAGCTCGGTGTAGAAGTAAAAGATGCCGTAATGGTTGGGGATACGACCTATGACATGCAAATGGCTAAAGCCATCGGCATGGATAGAATAGGGGTATCTTATGGGGTCCATGCCCAAGTACATTTAGAGGCACTTAACCCCGTTGCATTGGTTCACTCAGTTAGCGAGTTAGAAGCGACGCTGTTTTAAAATAAAACGGCGCATTGCTTATTGCGCTGCCATGGCCAGCAAGTCAACGTTAAAGTGCACATCTAATAGTTCGTTAAGTAGCATAATGGGTAAACCAATAAGGCTATTAGGATCTCGACTTGTAATTTTATCGAATAGCAAGACTCCTAAACCCTCGCTTTTAAAACTGCCTGCACAATCTAAGGGCTGTTCTTTTTGCACGTAAGCGGTAAGGGCAGCTTCGCTATTTTGGCGAAAGTACACCCGGGTTTCATCTACTTGAGTAACGGTTTTATTGGTCGCGGGCTGATGAAGGCAAAGCGCCGTATAAAACGTGACTTCTTTTCCTTGGCATGCTTTAAGCTGCTTAACCGCATTGTCACTATTCCCTGGTTTTCCTAGTAACTGTGGTCCATCGTCCGATTGAACCAATGCGACTTGATCGCTACCGATAATAAGGGTGTCGCGGGGCACATTGACGAGCTCACTGGCAACCTTAAGTGCTTTTTGCTCGGCAAGTCGAACGCTTAATGCGGTAGGCGCTTCGTTATTGAAAGGGGTTTCGTCGATATCGGGGGCGTGGGTATCGACGTGAATACCGATGTTTGCAAGCAGCATTTTCCGGTATTGCGATGAGGAGGCCAAAATAAGGTGAGCCACAAATACTCCTTATTTAAAAATCAATATGTTGCAAAGCATCATTATATCGCGCAATGTAACATTATCACCTTGTGAGGCACATAATCTTATAATGTGTGTTAAATCACAATTTTGCTTTGACAGAAAGGGGGCGACGCTATATCATGCGCGCCCTATGCAGAAAGTGAAACTCCCTCATTCGGTTGAACCGACTAAAAGCGCCATGAAACGTTCCGATTATCGGGGTGTGATTGTGTCTAAAGATATGGAACGATTGAGCGAGGCGGTTGTCCGATGCAATGACTACGTGGACGCAGAAGTACAGTTCGAAAAAGACGCGCAGGGTCTTACTGTTTTTCACGGCCATCTAGCCACGCAGGTAACACTTATCTGTCAAAGGTGTAATGGTGAACTCGATTATCCCGTGGAAGCGGAATTCTGTTTTACTCCAGTGCAGGGAGAAGAACAGGAAAGCGACGACATCATTCCCGAGGCTTATGAACCGGTAGAGGTCAACGACCACGGAGAAGTTAATCTGCTTCAAATTTTTGAAGACGAGCTACTGTTATCTTTGCCAATTGTGCCCCTTCATGCAGAGTCGGAGTGTACAGTGAAGCAAGACGATATGTCGTTTGGAAAGATTGAACCGGAACAAGAGCGACAAAACCCTTTCGCGGTTTTGAAAGAACTTAAGCGAGACCAGGAGTAAGTTATGGCAGTACAACAAAATCGTAAAACGCGTTCTAAGCGCGGTATGCGTCGCTCACACGATGCATTGACAGGCGCGACTTTGTCTGTCGATTCAACGTCAGGCGAAACTCACCGTCGTCACCACGTGACCGCTGACGGTTATTACAAAGGCAAGAAAGTAATCGGCGCGTAATACGGCGACTACATTTTGTCTACACTAACCATCGCGTTAGATATCATGGGGGGCGATCATGGTCCCCCTGTTATCCTTTCTGCAGCCGTCAAGGCTATCCAACTTCATCCCGATGTGTACTTCACATTGTGCGGTGACGAAAACACTATCAAGTCAGGCCTTCAACCTCTCACTGATGCAGAGCGCAGTCGCGTTACAATTAAGCATTGTTCACAAGTGGTTGAAATGGGCGAAGTCCCCACCTCGGCACTGCGAAATAAAAAAGACTCTTCAATGCGTCGCGTTATTGAACTTGTCAAAAGCGGTGAGGCAGATGCGTGCGTAAGTGCAGGGAACACCGGTGCGCTATTAACGCTATCGTTTTACCTGTTAAAAACCTTATCCGGTATTGATAGGCCAGCACTCATAAACATGATGCCAACTACCAGCCATCACAATGTATTTTTGTTAGATTTAGGCGCAAACGTGAATTGTACGCCTGAAATACTTTTTCAATATGGCGTAATGGGGTCAGTTTTAGCTCAAGAAGTGGCAGGAATCCCTTCTCCTCGTGTAGCGTTATTGAATGTAGGTGAAGAGGATATTAAGGGTAATGCACAAGTAAAGTCTGCCAACCAATTGTTCAAAGACGCCCCAGGTATTAACTACATTGGCTATGTAGAAGGTGACGACATTTTCACCGACTATGCGGATGTTGTCGTGACAGACGGCTTTACGGGAAACGTTGCACTTAAATCGAGTGAAGGACTGGCTAAGTTAGTGATAAATGAAGTAAAACGCCAGTCTCAAAAGAATTTCTATACCCGCTTATTAGCAAAAATTGCCTTCCCATTACTGAAATCTATCTATAACAGCGTGAACCCCGACCAGTATAACGGTGCGAGTCTGATAGGATTGCGCGGCATTGTTATCAAGAGTCACGGAAATGCACAAAAAGACGCCTTTTATTACGCCATCGTGCAAGCAATGAAAGAAGCAAAGATGCATTTGCCTGAAAAGATAAAGACGAAGATAGAAACGGTATTGTTGGAGCAGCTTTGAGCAAATATTCACGCTTTATAGGAACAGGTAGCTATTATCCCAGCGACGTGCGTACAAACGCAGATTTAGAGCTAATGGTGGACACCAGTGACGAATGGATCACTGACCGTACCGGGATAAAAGAGCGACGTATTATTGGAGCAGATGAAACCGCTGCTACCATGGGGGCAGAAGCCAGTAAAAAAGCCATTGAAATGGCGGGTATCGACCCCAAATCTATCGACATGATTGTGTGCGCAACCACTAGCGGTCGCTACGCGCTACCCAGCACAGCATGTGAAATTCAACGCATTCTCGATTTAGATGGTATTCCAGCATTCGATGTAGCGGCGGCCTGTGCAGGCTATTGCTACGCGTTGAGCGTTGCCGATCAATATATTAAATCGGGGATGGCAAAACGCATTCTAGTGGTGGGTACTGATTGCCTTAGCCGTCTTATAGACCCGGCAGACAGAACCATGGTTATTCTATTTGGCGATGCCGCTGGCGCGACCATTATAGAGGCTAGTGACGAACCAGGCATTTTGTCAACGCATATCCACGCTGCAGGGTCTTATGGCGATTTATTGGCTGTAGGTAATCCAACCCGAGGTGATGAACAATCCGTTCACGAAAATTGGGGCGTAATGCGTGGTAACGAAGTATTTAAGGTGGCGGTAACCAAACTTTCTGAAGTGGTTGAGCAAACGCTTGCGGCAAACGGTATGGAAAAATCTGATCTTGACTGGTTAGTGCCACACCAAGCAAACTTTAGAATTATCAAGGCTACGGCGAAAAAGCTAAATATGTCCCTTGACCAGGTGGTGCTTACATTAGAGCAATACGGTAATACATCTGCAGCCACAGTGCCAACCGCGCTAGACACGGCTATTAGAGACGGACGTATTCAACGTGGACAGCATTTATTACTAGAAGCATTCGGAGGAGGATTTGCTTGGGCATCAGCGCTTGTTCGCTATTAAGCCCTGCTTTTCTCACTGTAATTTTTTAACGTATTCTCGTTTCTAGTAAAGAAAAATAATAAGGAATCGACATGACAAAGACAGCCTGTGTATTTCCAGGGCAAGGTTCTCAAAGCGTAGGCATGCTTAAAGAACTCGCTGAGACTTCTCCTATTATCGAAGCGACGTTCAAAGAAGCCTCTGACGTACTCGGTTATGACCTTTGGGACTTAGTGCAAAACGATACAGATGGAAAACTAAACGAAACGCATATCACGCAGCCTGCGCTACTTGCAGCAAGTGTTGCCATTTGGCGCGTTATTCGTGAACAAGGTATAGACGTAGATTACCTGGCAGGACACAGCCTTGGTGAGTATTCGGCGCTTGTATGCGGTGGCGCAATGGACTTTGCTGATGCCATTAAACTTGTTGAAGCCCGTGGTAAATACATGCAAGAAGCCGTGCCAGCAGGCGCGGGGGCGATGTACGCCATCATTGGGTTAGACGATGCGACTATAGCAGATATCTGTCAGCAAACTGCCATTGCCACAGGCGACGTAGTCGCGCCGGTTAACTTTAACTCTCCGGGTCAAGTGGTTATTGCTGGTGAGAAACATGCGGCAGAACAAGCGGCGAGCGCCTGTAAAGACGCGGGAGCAAAGCGTGCGCTTCCTCTTGCGGTAAGCGTTCCTTCTCACTGCGAACTTATGCGTCCCGCAGCAGATAAATTAGAAGATGCACTATCTTCTTTGAACGTTAATGAACCTGCAATCAACATAGTAAACAATGTTGATGTCACCATTGAAACGCAGGGTGGCGCTATCAAAAATGCATTGGTGCGTCAGCTTTACTGCCCGGTACAATGGACCCGCACCGTTGAGTACTTAGCGGCAGCAGGCGTAGAGCGTGTTATTGAAGTAGGGCCTGGCAAAGTGCTAACAGGTTTGAATAAACGTATTAGTAAGGGCTTAGAAGCGCTTGCAGTGAATACACCAGACGGTGTTGAAGCATTAAAACAATAAGGAATCGCAATGAGTCAATTAGACGGTAAAATTGCGCTGGTTACCGGTGCAAGCCGAGGTATAGGTAAAGCGATAGCAACCCAGCTTGCTCAGCAAGGAGCAACAGTTATCGGTACGGCGACCAGTGAAAACGGTGCGCAAGCCATTAGCGACTATCTTTCTGAGTTCGGCGGACAGGGTTTCGCATTAAACGTGACTGATAAAGACAGCGTTGATGCAACACTTAAAGCCATTAACGAAGCGCATGGTGGTATCGACATCTTGGTCAATAATGCCGGTATCACACGTGATAATCTGCTAATGCGTATGAAAGATGACGAGTGGCAAGATATTATTGATACCAACTTAACATCGATATTTACGCTGTCAAAAGCCGTACTTCGCGGTATGATGAAGAAGCGCTTTGGTCGCATTGTTAATATTGGCTCTGTGGTAGGCAGCGCGGGTAATGCGGGTCAAGCTAACTATGCCGCCGCTAAAGCAGGGGTCATTGGTTTTTCTAAGTCAATGGCGCGAGAAGTGGCTTCTCGTGGCATTACTATCAACGTTGTTGCGCCAGGTTTTATTGATACCGATATGACAAAAGCGCTGAGCGATGACCAAAAAGAAGCCATTTTTAAAGATATTCCGGCCAACCGTTTGGGTGAGCCTGATGAAATTGCAGCCACTGTTGCTTTCTTAGTAAGCGATGGCGCAGCCTATATTACAGGCGAAACTATCCATGTAAATGGTGGTATGTATATGGGGTAAATTCGCAAAAATTGCGAATTTTCCCTAGTTTGGGGTGGTATTTACCCGAACTTGGATGTAAAAATAGTATTTTACGAATTTCGAATGTCGCTGGTTTGACCAGAAAATTTCTTTAAACTGGTGCTTGCAAGGATCAACCTTGCAAAATAAACTAGCGGCACTTTTATTATCTAGTGACGTTTAAGGGAAACCTAGAATTATGAGTAACATTGAAGAACGCGTTAAGAAAATCATCGTTGAACAACTTGGCGTGAAAGAAGAAGAAGTAAAAGCAGAAGCTTCATTCGTTGACGACTTAGGCGCTGATTCACTTGACACAGTTGAACTAGTAATGGCTTTGGAAGAAGAATTCGATACTGAAATTCCAGACGAAGAAGCAGAAAAAATTACTACTGTTCAATCAGCCATTGATTACATCAACGCTAACAAAGACGCTTAAGTCTTAAATAGCGACAAAACGGCTCTTCTACAGAGCCGTTTTTGTATCTCCTACCTTTAGTTCCAAAGCGAGGGCTTTTTGTGACAAAACGTCGCGTAGTGGTTACTGGTCTTGGAATGCTTTCACCATTAGGTCTTAATAGCGAAGACACATGGCGCAAATTGCTCGCGGGCGAGAGCGGCATCGGTGAAATCACCCATTTTGATTGCAGTAACTATTCAACCCGTTTCGCAGGTCAAATTAACGACTTTGATCCGCAGGAATACATAGAAAAGAAAGAAACCAAAAAAATGGATCGCTTTATCCAGTTGGGTATCGCTGCCGGCAAACAAGCCTTGGTCGATTCTGGTTTTACTGTTTCACCAGACAATGCGCACCGTGTAGGCGTGGCTATTGGTTCAGGAATTGGTGGTTTAGAGCAAATTGAACAAAACCACTTAAAACTGACAAATAGCGGTCCTAAGCGCGTGTCGCCATTTTTTGTGCCATCAACCATTACAAATATGATTTCAGGCTTTTTGTCTATCATGGAAGGGTTGAAAGGACCGAATTTGAACGTTGTGACTGCTTGTACTACAGGTGTTCACAATATAGGTATTGCCGCAAGAACCATTGCTTACGGCGATGCCGATGCCATGCTTGCAGGCGGCGCAGAGGCGTCAATTACGCCGCTAGGAATGGCTGGTTTTGCCGCTGCGCGAGCCCTGTCTTCGCGCAACGACGATCCACAAGCCGCGAGCCGCCCATGGGATAAAGACCGTGATGGTTTTGTCATGGGTGAGGGCGCTGGCGTAGTTATGCTTGAAGAATACGAAGCCGCTAAGGCCCGTGGTGCGACTATCTATGCTGAGCTTGTTGGTTTCGGTATGAGTGGCGATGCCTACCACATGACATCACCGCCAGAAGATGGCGAAGGTGCCGCGGCGTCAATGCAAAATGCAATTAACGACGCCAAGTTAGATGCGAGCGAAATTGGTTATGTTAACGCACACGGTACCTCAACCCCTGCCGGTGATATTGCCGAAGTCGCCGCGGTAAAACGCGTATTTAACGACCACGCATACAAACTGCTGGTTAGCTCAACAAAGTCGATGACGGGTCATTTACTTGGTGCAGCAGGGTCAGTTGAAGCCATCTTCACTATTTTGGCACTGCGTGACAAAATGGCGCCACCGACCATCAACTTAGATGAGCCGGGCGAAGGCTGTGACCTAGACTTCGTGGCAAATAAAGCCAAAGCCTTCAGCGAAGATTACGCGCTATGTAACTCTTTTGGATTCGGCGGGACTAACGGCTCGTTGATATTTAAGCGTATATAAAACGCGTTTCAAACGTAGTTGTAATTTCAAATATAAAGGCAGCAACTCGCTGCCTTTTTTTGTACCGGCTTGATACCGCCCTTACGCTATAAGTTGTCTGGCTAGTACAAGTTGGTATACTTCTCCCACGATAAAAAGACATAAAAGAGTAGGCTGTGAGAATAATCCCTAGCGCTACGCCTATTTCACCGAGTGATAGGGCCTTCAATTATGGTGATGGTGTATTTTCTACTCTATTGGTGCACAACCAAAAGCCACAACTGTATTCTTATCACCTTTCTCGGTTAGAACACGATGCGGCCGCGATAAAAATTACCGTCGATACCTGTGCTTTGGAAACCGCTATTAACGAACAGATAGCGGCGTTCAGTAACTCATCGAACGATGTTTCTCCATCAAAATATGTATTAAAAGTTCATATATCGGGTGGACAAGCGGGCAGAGGCTACGCACGAAGTGAAGACAGTGTGCCTTTGGTCAGGTTCAGTCAGCATCCCTATCCTGCACATTATGGGGGGATGGCTAAGCAAGGTATGTCATTAATTTGTGCACAAACCCGACTGGCTATTCAGCCGTTGCTTGCAGGTGTAAAGCACATGAATAGATTAGAGCAGGTACTGATAAAGCATGAAGTTAATGAAGCACATGCCGATGATGCCCTTGTATGCGACACCAACGATAACTTGATTGAAGCAAGTGCCGGTAACGTCTTCTTCTATTCGCAGGGTGAATGGTATACCCCTTCGCTCAAAGGAAGTGGGGTGAATGGCGTGGTCAGACAGTGTTTGATTGATTCGCTGCTAGACAATAATCACACCTTACACGTAGGTGAGTATCAGCTTTCACATATTGGCAATGCTAGTGCCGTGGTGATCACCAATGCGTTGATGGGCGTGATGCCGGTGAAAAGCGTGCGTATGCCAGATCACAGCAAGTTAGAATTTGACGTGGCAAGTGAAAGCGTTCTTGAATTAAGTAATATGTTGGCACGCGCCCTACGTTAATGTGTACAGCGGTTTAACTAATTTTAATCAATGTAGTAAAGAGTAAAAATGGACGTGTTATTTAAAAATCAGCACATTGGGTACGCGCAAGTATGAAGCGTACTGTCGTATTTCTGTTATCACTTGTATTCATCGTCGTGATTGTGGGTGCGTCTTGTGTGATGTACGTATCGTCGCAAGTGACAGCCCCCATAAAGCTGAAGGACGATACGCTATTTACCATTGAAAATGGCAGTAACGCCTACCGCACGGTTAAACAGCTTCGCAACGCGGGTATGGTTGACGTTTCTCCTTTTATCGCCAAAGTATGGCTTAAGTTTTTTGCCGGCAGTACGTCGGTAAAATCTGGTAGCTACATGTTGCGCCCTGGCCAATCACTGGTTGATGCCTTTACTCTGTTTACACGAGGCGACGAGCATTTATTTGCCGTAAGTTTAGTAGAAGGCCTGACACTCGCGCAGTGGCTTGAGGCACTACGGGCGAATCAAGATTTGGTTTTTGATGTAAATGAGCAAACCCTCAGCAACTTAACACAGGGCAACGGTGTTGATTGGTGTTGTGAAAATGCACAGCATACAGAAGGTGTGTTTCTAGCAGATACTTACTTTTTCACAAAGGGCACGAAAGCGAGTGACGTGTTAAAAAGAGCACACAGGGCACTGATAACATTCGTTTCCCAAGAATGGGAGAAACGGGCTGAAGACCTGCCTTTATCATCACCGTACGATGCACTGATTTTGGCGAGTATTATTGAAAAAGAAACCGCGGTACCTAAAGAACGCGATATGATAGCCGGTGTTTTCATAAATAGGCTTAATAAAAATATGCGACTTCAAACCGACCCTACTGTCATTTACGGTATAGGGTCAGAGTTTGATGGCAATATTACTCGTAAGCACTTACGTACGGCTACGCCATACAATACTTACGTTATTAAAGGGCTTCCACCCACGCCTATTGCAATGGCAGGCAAGGCGGCAATACATGCAGCTCTTCATCCATTAGCGACCGACGCCTTATATTTTGTGGCTAAAGGCGATGGCAGTCACCAGTTTTCGAACACGTTAAAAGCGCATAATGCGGCGGTTAGAAAATATCAATTAAAGCGTTAATCGGGTGGGTAGTGGATAGATACCTGCTGTTATAATCTAAAGAAAGAACAGAGTTGATTTAAAGCAATGCGCGGAAAGTTTATTGTAGTAGAAGGCCTTGAAGGGGCAGGAAAAAGCTCGGTAATCGGGTTGATTGTAAAAGCGTTAACAGACGCTGGAATGCGCGTGGAGCAAACTCGTGAGCCGGGCGGTACCCCAATGGCTGAAGCGATTAGAGAGTGTGTTAAGCACGACTGGGACGAAACAGTAAGCGAAGAAACCGAGTTACTGCTTATGTATGCGGCTCGCGTTCAGTTACTGACCAATAAAATTTACCCTTCGCTTAACGCAGGTGCTTGGGTGGTGGGAGACAGGCATGATCTTTCTTCGCAGGCTTATCAAGGCGGAGGCCGAGGTGTCAGTGAAAAAACCATGACCGCAATTAGCGATATTGCTCTTAACGGGTTCAAGCCAGATTTAACCCTTTATCTAGACGTAGACCCAGCCGTGGGTTTAGAAAGAGCGCGTGGTCGCGGCGAGCTTGATCGAATTGAGCAAGCGGGTTTAGGCTTTTTTGAGCGCACGCGGGCCAGATATTTATCCTTGGCTGAAAATGATGAGAGCATCATTGTTGTTAATGCTATGCAGCCCATGGAACAAGTGCATCAAGATGTCATTTCCATTATTGCTAATTATGTAAGCCAGCACATTGACGAAGGTAGCGAGTCGCACAAAACCGATCAGGGGAATAACTAATGCCAGTGCTGCCTTGGTTTACAGCTACCTATACCTCTTTAATTTCCCGTTACTTAGCAAAAAAACTGCACCATGGCTTATTGCTAACGGGGGTGAGTGGGATAGGCAAAAACCAACTTGCACTAGGCTTAAGTAATACGTTGCTGTGCAAGCACCCAAGTGTTGATGGCCCATGTGAGCAGTGTCAAAGTTGTCACTTAAGGCAGGCGGGTAACCATCCAGATTTTCATATTCTTGAAAGTGAAAAACAGCTGGGGGTAGACAAAATTCGCGAGGGCATTGCTAAGTTATCCGGTACTGCACAAATGGGCGGGAATAAAGTTTTATTAATCCCCAAGGCTGACACTATGACAGAGGCAGCAGCTAATGCGCTGTTGAAAACCTTGGAAGAGCCCACAAATAATACCTTCTTACTTCTGATTACCGACAGCGTAAATAAACTTATGCCAACCATACTTAGTCGTTGTGAGCGGCAAGTGTTGCCACTGCCGTCAGTATCAGAGAGTTTGAACTACTTAAAAGCGAAAGGCGTAGAAGATGCTAGCGACGCGTTACTTGCAGCCTATGGCTATGCACCGCTTCGGGTAGAGGAGGCCTTGTCGGGTGACGATGACCTCAGCTATCGTCACTTCAGTGATGGGATGCAGGCGCTCTTAGCCGGCGACGCAAATGTGCAAGCACAAACCCTTGCTAACAAGTGGCAAGACAATGCTCAGCAAATAGCATTGTGGTGTCAGCAATTGTCCCATAATGAATATGTAAAACGTCAGCAAGAGACAGATTACAAGCGTTACGCAGCGTGTGTTGAAGCAGTGAAAACTTTGCAGCACGCGGGTGTGAACAAGTCTTTGGTGCTTTTCGGGTTATTAAAACAGTTTCAACGTTAACAGCGTGGCGAAGGCAATATCGTTGCCAAGCAGTTAACTTCAAAAAAAATATAGGTGTAGTTTGTTTGTAGATTCTCATTGTCATTTAGACCGACTTAAACAAGGGCCAGAAGCGCTCGCAGAGACGTTGGACTTTGCAAGAACGCGTGGTGTTGAACATTTTCTTTGCGTGTGTGTATCTGTTAATGATTACGACAGCATGCTAGAGACGGTGAGCAACTTTGACGATGTTTCTGTGTCCTGTGGTGTTCACCCGTTGCATCAGGACGAAGCGTGTAGTTTTGAGGAACTTTTAGAAAAAGCGCAGCGTGAAGAAGTGGTGGCTATCGGCGAAACTGGGCTAGATTATTTCTATAGCCCCGAGAGCAAAGAGGTACAGTTAACCTCGTTTGTTGATCATATTAAGGTTGCCAATGAAACGAAGAAACCGTTAATCATTCACACCCGTGATGCAAGAGAAGATACCATTAACTTGCTGCGTGAGCACAAAGCGTCGCATACAAAAGGCGTTTTGCATTGCTTTACCGAGTCGCTAGAAATGGCCCAAGCAGCCATAGAGATGGACTTTTATATCTCTATTTCGGGCATCGTTACCTTTAACTCTGCGAGCGAGTTGCGCGAGGTTGTGAAAGCGATACCGCTTGAACGCCTTCTTATTGAGACAGATTCCCCTTGGCTAGCCCCTGTACCCCATAGAGGCAAACAGAATCAGCCTGGCTATGTGGTTGAAGTCGCTGAGTTCATAGCAGACTTGAAAGGTGTTTCTGTACAAGAGTTAGCCGAAGCTACTACGCAGAACTTTTATAGGTTGTTTTCCCTTGCTGGCAATAAACGCGTTGCTAGCAATAACTAATATAGTGCATGGAGATAGCTATGCCCCAGTGGCGACAAGGACTGACAAAAAGTTTGCATCAAACCCGTAGCGTACCTGAGAGTCGCTACTTTCAGCTTGCCTCAGTAGATAGCAACGGGGTGCCTTATTGCCGTACCGTGGTGTTTAGAGGCGTGACTGATGACAACCAGTTAGTCGTTATCTCTGACACCCGCTCAGAAAAGTTTGAACAACTTAGTCAAACCCCTGAAGCCCACGTTTGTTGGTACTTTTCTAAAACCCGGGAACAATACCGCTTTTCTTGCAAAGCATCGCTAGTCACCTTTGAACAAGATGACGAACTTGTCACGTCTCAGTGGAATAAATTATCGGATGCTGGCAAAAAGCAATTTTTATGGGGAGAGCCGGGCACGCCCAGAAATGATGGGTCAGCATTACAAATTGAAGGGAGTTTTGACAAGGTGCCAAATCACTTTTGCACCATACTCCTTGCCATTAATAGTGTTGATTACTTAAATCTTAGAGGTAACCCACAACACCGCGAGTGGCATCAAAAAGATGAGAATGGTAACTGGGTCAGCCAGTCGCTCATTCCCTAACGTGGTAACGGGCGTGGTTTTCTAACCCCCATTATTAACCACAAATAAAAAGCCCTGTTGCATGCGAAACACTAAGCAAAAGGGCTTTTTAACTATCTCTATCTAAGGGCTCTCTTCCCGAGGTAACTAAACCTAAGTTGTTTTAATTCAAGCATCTCTACCTAAGGGGACTATAATTAAGGTGTGTGTACGCTTGCCCTTAGAAGATCTGAGAAATTGGCGTATCACCTTTAAATAGGTATGTAATTACGTTGTCCTCACCTTTTCGGCTAATACTTTCAACAATAGCGGTTGCTACGTCTTCTCGTGAAATGACGGCGTCATCTTTGTTGTTTGGCATATCAGTGCGGACCAAATGAGAACCCGGTTCGTTTAAAAGCGTTCCAGGGCGCAAAATAACGTGGTGCAATCCGCTGTTAATTAGGTGCTCGTCAGCCATATGCTTGGCGACTAAGTAAGGCTTAATTTCTGAAGATACTGCGTCGGGGTCGCCGGCTCCAATTGAACTCACCATTACAAATTTTGACGTGCCCGCAGCTTTGGCGTAGTTAACGGCATTGCGCGCGGCCCATAAGTCAATCATCAGTGTTTTATCTGCCCCGGTATTACCGCCTGACCCAGCCGTAAACACGGCAATATCAATACCTTCAAAATGTGCAGAAAAATCTTCTTCTAAGTCTTGCTCTACCACGGTTAAATCATCGTTTTGAATGTCAGATAATTTTTCAGGGCTTCTTACCGGAGCTAACACTTTGTGGCCCGCATCTAAAAGTTTAACCGTTGCCTGTTTACCAATTTGTCCCGATGCGCCAATAACTAACACATTCGCCATGATATAAACCTCCTTGCAATGCAACATGCATATCGTGAATAAAAACTGAGTTCATGTTTGTTAGAAAGGTAAAGTAAAAAGCGATCAATGTGTGCGACAAATAACATGATAACGAGGTTGTCGACATTACATCAGGTGTTAAATCACTTGCTCGTTCTTAAAACGAGCGCCAGTTTTAGATTACAATAAGTAGGTTGTTAGAAGGATGAATTCGCTACTATCTAACGACTGCATTTCTACCGGCTTCTTTGCCCTTATACAGTTTTTTATCAACTGCATGAATACAAGCTTCAATGCTATCGTAATTTTTAATGTCAGCGACGCCGCAGGTAATGGTTACATTAAGTTGATAAGGAGGAGAGTCAATAACTAGACTAGCCACCGCCTTGCGTAATTTCTCGGCAACCCAATAGGCTTCTTGCTCTTTTAAAGAGGGAAGTAGAATAAGGAATTCTTCGCCACCCCAGCGAGCGATAACATCGCTTTCACGAAGGCTGCTTTGCAAGATTTTAGCTATTTTGACAAGCACCGAGTCACCAGTTTGGTGGCCGTACTCGTCATTTATGCGCTTGAAATAATCAATATCTAAAAGAAGCAGCGAGAAAGTGTGTCCGTGGCGCTGGAATTCTTGCCATTCAGCTTTTGCTCTTTGCGTAAAATACCGACGGTTTTTTAATCCAGTCAATGAGTCCTGTGTAGATAAGCGTGTTAGCTTTTCTACGACTTCCTCTAGATCTTTTGTTTTTTCTTCTACCTTCAACGCCAGTTCTGCAGAACGTTTTTTTAGCGACGCGATTCTAAACCAAACGATTGAGGTAATGAGGAGAAGTATAATAAGTACGATTACCACGCGCCAAATAGGTTTATCCCACCATGGGGGAATGATGATTACTTCAAGTTGAGCCTCGTCACTGCTCCATTCGTTTTCTTTATTAATGGCTTTTACGGTGAAGCGGTAGTGTCCTGGGTTTAAGTTCGTGTAAGTTGCCACTCTTGTTTTGGCGTCAGTAATACGCCAGCTACTCTCAAAATCAACGAGCTTATAAGCATAGCGAAGTTCGTTGGCGTTCATGAAGTCTGTTGCTGCAAACTCGATAGAAAGTGCAATATCATTATCGTTAAGTGCGATTTTTCCACCTAAATTCAGACGTCTTTCTGCCGTAGTGCTATTGCTATTATTTCGACTAACTACTTTAACGTTAGTAAGGTGAACGCCCGGTGTCCACTTTAAGTTAGTGACTTGTGATGGGGTAAACTGCGTGACACCTTCTGAACCGCCAAAAAGAATAGTATTGTTATCGGTAGAAGCGACTGAGCCTATATAGTAGCCAGTGGATATCGCACCGTGCTCTGCACCGTAATAACTCAGTGAGGAAAGGTCAGGGGCGAGGTAAGTAATTCCTTCAATCGTAGAAATCCATAGACCATACTCGTTATCTTCCACAATAGCGCCGATTGAGATATTGCTAAGTCTGCTTTCGGGCTTAATCTGTGTTACTTTGAGTGACGACAGATCGTCTCCATCTTTGGTTATAAAATAAAGCCCAGCCGCTTGGGTGCCGACCCAGTAACCCCCGCGTTTTGAGCGAGATATCCAAGTAATTACCGTGTTATCTGTGATTTTGTCTGTGTATTGGCTAACGTTGACAAGTTCGCCGGTTAGTTTGTTAGCGACATGTAAGCCAGCTACCGTGCTAAGCCATGCGCTTTCTTCGCTTTCAAAAAGAATTCGAGTAGTGAGTGACAGTGGCCATTGCCTAATCACTCGCCCTTCTGACGGACGGTAAACGAAAACACCGTCACTATACCCACCGTACCAGATATCTCCGTCAGCATCGATATTAATACTGTAGCCAGATTTGCCCTGCAAAGCGACAATGTCCAGTTGATTGGTTTGACTGTTAAATTTAGCGAGTCCGCTACGTGTTGATACCCATAACGTTTCAGTCTTTTTGTCGTAAACAAGGCTCGTTAGCTTATCGTTGGCTTTGTCATCGCTAACTTGTGCGCCGCTAGATGTAAAAGGGCCTTGGTGCGTTTTATCGACAGCATCATAAAGCCATAGCCCTTTTTCGTTGGTAAGCCATACTTTATTGTCTTTATAGTGAGCCATTGAACCGACAATTCGGCCATCGCCGACCTCGCTTGAGTAAAAGTTGCTTAGCTCGGGATTGCTTATCGCGAAACCGTTGTCTTTAGTCCCCACAACAACAAGGCCTGATTGCGTTTGATAGAGGCTTGAAAACCGCTCATTCGCCGAATCTTTTTTACTAATTGGAAACCGCAATACAGTGTACGGACTGTGCGCCGTCAGTATGTTTACCCCTCGCTCAGTCGTTACCCATAGGTCACCATTGCGGCGAAGTAAAATATCAGAGACGTAATTGTCAGATAAACCATGAACTTCAGACGTACACAGTCTTGTAATCGGCTCTGATTTAGCGTTTGGATCAAACAGGCAGATGCCGTGTGTTGCCGTACCAAGCCAAAACCGCGAGCGCTGCGCCGCTACTAGGCGGGTAAAGTTAACGCCTTCAAACGCCACCAACTCCAACGTTTGCTTAATTAAATCGAGTTTATACAGGCCAGAGGTTGAGGTCACGTAAAGCGTGTTTCCAATCAGTTCAACATCAGTTAGCGTGCTGGTTGTATCGGGTAGATAGCTTATAAGCTCTATACTGTTTGTCTCTTCGTGATACGCGTATAGATTGCGTTCAGAGACTATCCAGAGCTTCCCATCGTGCGTCGTTTTAATTCGATTAATGACCTGTTTATTGAATGGGGAAGCAGTGGGTAAGGTGTAGTGTTCAAACCGCTCGGTGTCGACATTTAAACGACTAAGCCCGCTAAATGTACCCACCCACATGTGTTGGCCGTCTAAACTAGCTTCAATTTGTAGTGCGGTAAGTGTTTGAAGACCCTTCGACTTGTCTTCTCCCCACATTCCGAAGTTTCTAAACGTATAGCCATCAAACTTGTCGATACCTGATTGAGAGGCAAGCCATAGAAAGCCATACTTATCTTCTGCTATGTCGGAAACGGTCACGTGACTGATACCGCTTTCCATGTCAAAGCTACGAAAGACGGGTGGGTCAAACTGCGCTCGTGCGTGAAAAGTATAGTTGGTAAGGAAGCTAAATAAGAGGAAGAGGTACGTCAGATGACCACGCATAATAACGCTAATTGTTAAATAAAGTTCATAGCGCAACGTTACCCGAATGCCCGAAACTTTCAATGGGACCAAAGTTTAAATTGTATAAAAAAGCCCCGAACATTCGGGGCATATTTATTTACTAAGTACGCTTTAAATTTTGCCTATAGAGCGTAGTGACTACCAACCGCACTGGCGTGTCGCATTTTGCTTATCTAACCACGTTTTGAGCGGCGCGAAGTAATCAGCGATGGTGCTAGCATCCATTTGCGGCGAGCCCGTTAGTGTCTCTAACGCGTTCTGCCACGGTTGACTCATGCCCATTTCCAGCATCTCGTTTAGCGCCTTACCGGCTTCTTTACTGCCGTAAATAGAGCAGCGATTTAGCGGGCCTTCATCACCAGCTATATCACACAAGGCTTTGTGGAACTGGAATTGAAGGATGTGCGCTAGGAAATAGCGCGTGTAGGGTACATTTGCTGGTACATGATACTTTGCACCTGGGTCAAAGGCATTTGCACTTCGCTCGACAGGTGCCATCACACCTTGATACTTCTCTCGAAGCTCCCACCACAGGTCATTGTATTGGTCAGGTGTTACTTCCCCCGACATCACCTTCCAACGCCATTGGTCAACCATTAAACCAAAAGGAATAAACGCGATCTTATCAAGCGCTACCTGCATCAACATGCCGATATCATTCGACGCATCTGGGATTTCATCAATCAAATCAATTTGCTTAAGGTATTTAGGCGTAATCGATAGCGCGATAGTGTCGCCAATCGCTTCATGGAAACCGTCGTTAGCTGAACCGCGATAGAGCAGTGGCTGATCTTTATAGGCGCGCTGATAATAGTTGTGACCTAATTCATGGTGAATAACGTTGAACTCTTCGCCTGTCTTTTGAATACACATTTTTATGCGAAGGTCGTCTTTGTCATCTAAATCCCACGCAGAAGCATGGCATTGTACGTCACGGCCTTCTGGTTTTTGAAACATAGAGCGTTCCCAGAACGTATCTGGCAGTTCCTCAAAGCCTAGGGATGAGAAAAATGATTCAGCCTGTTTAACCATAGCGATTTCGTCATAGCCTTGTTCAGCCAACGCCGCGGTTACATCTGGAACCTGCATTTCTTGTTGAGGTTTTACGATATCGTATATGTTACCCCACGACTGTGCCCACATATTGCCTAAAAGGTGGGCCGGAATGGGTTTGTCTTGAGGTACTACATCTTCACCGTAATGTTCACCAAGCTTTGCGCGTACATGACAATGAAGTGATTCATAAAAAGGTTCTACTTGCGTCCACAAGCGGTCTAGCTCTTTGGGAAACTCATCAGCAGGCATATCATATTTGCCGCGCCACAGTGCACTCACATTTTCAAAACCCAGCTCTGCCGCGCCTTCATTTGCCAGCTCCACTTGTTCTGCGTAAAGCGGTGCCATTGGTTTAGATATTTCGCGCCAGCCTGCCCAATATTCTAATAATTTATCGGCGTCACGAAGGGTGGCCATTTCACTGCTCATTTCTACTAAGCTTTTGCACGTCCCATCTACGCTACAATACTCACCCGAGCCGTACATGGCACTTAGGTCAGAGCCAATCTTGGCTAAGCGCTCAGCTTTAGCTGCATCTGCAGGTGGTGGCATGGTTAAGCCATTTTTTAATAAATCGAGTTGTCTGCGGGTATCACTGTCCACATCTACATCATTAAATTTGGCCGCTTCTTTGGCTAACTTTGCTACTTTTGTTGATAGCACTTCATTAAAGTAGGCGCTTACCGCAGCGGTATCGAAATTGATATTGGTCGCATAGCTCCATTCTGCGTGCGCAGCGGGTACCTGCATCTTCGCAATATCATCTTGTGCTTGCTGGAGGAACTGTTTTGCGTCTTTTGCGGTCAGTGCCGCTTGGGTTTCTGTCTGCGTAGTACTTTCGCCACATCCTATAAGCGATAGGCTTACCAGTGCTGCTATCAGAGTACGTTTATGATTGAGCATACTTTGTCCTTTAATTATTTTGTTCTTAAAGTGAATCGACGTTCACATAGACATGCGCTAGCATTGTGTAACGCTGCGTAGATTTTGTAAAACAAATTTAACACAACACATTTATTCAATTATAAGGAAATTTATGTCAACGGAAGCGCCACTTTATTGGGGGCTAAATGCCCGCAGTTATTGCACACTGATCCACGTTTCTCAGTTATCGAGCTTTGTTATTCCCGGTCTTGGTATTATTTTACCGATAGTGCTTTGGATTGCACATAAAGATCAAAACGAAGATATTAACCAGCATGGCAGAGTGACCGCTAATTGGCTACTGAGCTTACTCGTTTACTCAGTAATTTGCTTTATTCTCACCTTCATTATCATCGGGGCACTTGGGTTTATCGCACTTGGCTTGCTGAACGTTATCTTTGCCATTGTAGCAGCGGTAAAAGCAAACAAAGGGGAACTTTGGGTTTATCCTTTGAGTTTTCAGTTTATTAAGCGCTAACGCAACATTACAACTATCAGGTGTTTAAGCGCCTTTATCATTCGTTACCGTTTCGTCCGTCTTTTACGCTAGCTTTAAGACTGTTAAATGGTAATTATTCAGCGCTGGTACGGCTGTTAGGGAGTACGCTATGAATGAGAAACAAGCCGTTCGATGGCTTTTTGCGTTGAGGAACTAAGGAGGTAGTGCGTTTAACAGCGTTAAGTGCCAGCGATTTATTGAGGCGCTGTTTCTTATTGCTTGGGTTAGAGGCTATTTCTTTTACACTGGTTAACGAAAGTGGTGCTTCTTGAGCCAGAGCAGGAGTAAAAACAATGGCGAATAAGCTTAGCGCGAGCGATAAGAAAATGTTTTTACTTGGCTTTATCATCACACTTTTCTCTTTTGCAGTGACGGGTCGATTGCAGAGGCGGTTGCACTCGCCTCTTTAATCGGTTTTGTTTGTTCACCTTTATTACAACTAAAGTAGAGAGAAATCTAAAGGTTACGGGTTATACCAAGGTATTGGTTTCCATACTTATTGCTAAGCTTATGGGCAACGTTTTTATCACCACGCCGTAACACCGCCATCTACGGCGATGGTTTGTCCATTCATGTAACTGTTGCCAGGTGACAGCATGAGCATCATGGTATTGACGATTTCTTGAGGCTCGCCTAAACGCTTCATCGGGCTACCCATACCCAGCTGTTCGCGGGCTTCAGGCGTGTTATAGCCGTCCACATTGAGTATATTGGTAGGGCTGTAGAACGGGCAAATTGCGTTAACCCTTACATTTTTACGCCCATATTCAACGGCAGCAGTTCGGGTAATACCTGAAACCGCATGCTTCGCCGCCGCGTAAGCGCCGCCTTTAGGCGCGCCGCCCAAACCGGCAAGAGAACTTACATTTAATATGTGTCCTTGTTTTTGCGCTAGCATGACGGGAATCTGATATTTCATGCCGAACATAACGCCTTTTACATTTACGGCAAACTGAGCGTCTATGATTTCTTCTGTCATCTGGTGAACAGGAGCGGGCTGATGAGCAATACCCGCATTGTTGACTGCAATGTCTAATCGGCCGAATGTCTCCATCGCCTTGTTAACGAGCTCTTTATTGAGTGATTCGCTCGCGATGTTACCAGCTAGCACTGCAACATCGGTTAATGTACTTACATCGCGCTGAATTTCTTCAAGGGCTGTTTCATTGATATCAGAAAGAACCAGTTTCGCGCCCCGGTTAGCAAGACCTAACGATAGCAAGCGGCCAAAGCCACTGCCTGCGCCGGTGATTAGTACTACTTGCCCCGTAAAGTCGAGTAGTGCATCCATGGTAAACTCCTATTAATTTGTTGACTGATGTGTTTGTTGAATAAACCGTATAAGTAATTCGGCTAACTTTTCACCCTGGTCTTCTTGAATGAAGTGTCCGCCGTTTTTAACCGTGGTGTGCGCCATGCCATCGCAGCCTTGGACTAGTTTCTGGAATATCTTTTCGCCGCCTTTGGTTATTGGATCGCTGTCGCCAAACGCAGTAATAAAAGGTTTGTTAAACTGTTTCAGTTTTTCCCACGCCAGCCTGTTGGCTTGTGCCTCTGGATTATCCGGACTTGTGGGCACTAATAAAGGGAACATTCGCGCACCTGCTTTGTAACTTTCGTCTGGAAAGGGCGCGTCATAGGCGGCTAGGGTAGTATGGTGTAAATCCGATACCGTAGCGTTTTGGATAATGGCCGAAGTGGGAAAAACCGGAGTATCTTGAGAAAAACGGCGCCATTTTATAAACGCGTCGCTTGCCGGATGATCTCCAGTAGGTAACCCTGTATTAGATACCATTACACCAGTAAAGCGCTCCGGCATATCTGCGACAAGTCGTAACCCCAAAAGCCCACCCCAATCTTGGCAAAACAATGTAGTCGGTCCTTTAACAACCTGAGTAAACCATTCTTTAAGCCAGATAACGTGCCTTGCGTAGGTATAGTCCTCTTTGCGCATTGGCTTATCAGAACGGCCAAAGCCTATTAAATCGGGAACCACTACGTTAAACCCCGCCTTTGCTAATATAGGCATCATCTTTCTGTACAAATAGGCCCATGTGGGTTCGCCGTGCATTAATAGAATGGTATGGCCGTCAGCCGGGCCACACTGATAGTACGCCATCGTAATTTCACTGCTTATCGTATCGGTAACTGCGACATACCGAGGCACGTAAGGAAAGTCGGGTATTTTATCAAAAGCACTTTCCGGTGTTTTGAGGACTTGCATCGTTCACCATCCTTATGTAAATAAAATGTAATAACCTGTACTGCATGTTTAACAAAAACACTCCTTCTTCAAGCTGTCAATTAATCCTTAAGCGAGTCGTAGCTAGCGCTAAACACAAAAATGAACCCGCTAACGGGTTGGGGCGTGTTATTAAATATTATGATGAATGTCTATAACACCAATAAACTTGGATGATTGGCAACACTGCAATAACATCCGGTTAACGTGATAAACAGGACATGGTTATGACTGAGATGGAAAATAAAGCTGTCGAATACGCAGTGCAGCAGGGTGTTGCCACCCTTACAATGCAAAGCGCACCGGTAAATGCGCTATCACGCGCAATAAGAATTGGCTTAATTGAAGGTATAGAAAGTGCGCTTAACGATGCAAGCGTGAAAGCAATCGTTGTTACTTCTTCACTACCCATTTTTTCTGGTGGTGCAGACATCAGTGAGTTTTCCGGTGGCGATTTGTCGCCCATGTTGCCTGAAGTTTTAGACAAGATAGAAAACGCGACAAAACCCGTGGTTGCCGTACTTCCCGGGCCAGCCTTTGGCGGCGGGTTAGAAGTAGCGTTAGCGTGTCACCACCGCATTACTTTTGCGGGCAACAAAGTCGGCCTTCCAGAAGTTAATCTTGGAATTTTGCCTGGGGCTGGCGGTACGCAGCGCCTTCCGCGTTTAGCCGATGTTCAAACTTCCCTTGAAATGATTGTAACGGGCAAACCTACATCAGTAGTGAAGTTACCAGGTGTTTTTGACAAAATTTCCGATAAACCAGAGCATTTGCTTGAAGATACCAAAGCGTATCTGCAGGGCCTTACGCCAGATAAAGCCATCAAACGTACTTGCGACATTTCGCTTACGATGACAGATGAAACTAAAGGCGTGTTTGATGCGGTAACAGCGCAAACGAAAAAAGCGACCCGTGGCTTTTTCGCTCCCCTTAAGTGTATTGAGGCAGTGCGCGGCGCGTATACGTTAGCGTTTGACGATGGCCTTAAAAACGAAGGCAAGTTGTTCATGGAATGTATGAACACGCCACAAGCCAGAGCACAGCAGCACTTCTTCTTTGCAGAGCGAGCGGCAGGTCATGTGAGTGATTTTGATAAGAACACGCCAGAGCGCAGTATCGAAAAAGTCGCAATTATAGGCGCAGGTATCATGGGGGGCGGAATTGCAATGAACTTTGCTAATGCCGGTATTCCCGTAACTATGCTTGAGCTTAAAGAAGAGGCGCTGGAAAAGGGTCTTGCACTCATTCGCAAGAACTACGAGAACTCTGCGAAAAAAGGCAAGCTTACTCAAGAACAAGTAGAACGTCGCATGGCGCTGCTATCTGGCACCACATCATACGATGATCTCTCTGATGTCGACTTAGTCATCGAAGCTGTGTTCGAGAAAATGGAAGTAAAGAAAACAGTATTCTCAACGCTTGATAAAGTGTGCAAGCCCGGCGCTATTTTGGCCTCGAATACATCGACACTGGACATAGACGAAATTGCTACCGCGACGTCACGCCCAGAAGATGTGATTGGCCTGCATTTCTTCTCGCCTGCCAATGTTATGAAGCTGCTTGAAGTGGTTAAAGCAGAAAAGACATCCGCCGAAGTTATCAAAACCTGCATGAAGATGGCTAAGCGCATTAGGAAAGTAGCCGTGTTAGTAGGTGTATGCTTTGGATTCGTGGGGAATCGTATGATTGAACCTTACGGTCGTGAAGCCAATCGATTGCTTCTTGAAGGAGCGACGCCTGAACAGGTTGATCGCGTTTTAACAGAATTTGGCATGCCAATGGGGCCGTTCACGATGGGCGACATGGCGGGCTTAGATATTGGTTACTATGTGCGTCAATCTCGCCAAGAACACATTTCCCACGATCCCGCCTACGGCGCGGTTGCAGATCGCCTTGTAGAGAAAGGGCGCAACGGGCTAAAAACCGGGCGTGGTGCTTACAACTACGATCCAGGGAGTCGCGTTCCTATCCCAGACCCTGAAGTACTTGAAATTGCTAAGCAAGAAGCGGAACGCCTAGGCGTTCAACAGCGTTCTGACATCAGCGATGAAGAAATTCTTGTTCGTGTTATGTATTCACTGATCAATGAAGGTGCGGCGATTTTAGAGGAAGGTATTGCGGCAAAGTCTAGCGATATTGATGTGATTTATGTTTACGGCTATGGCTTCCCAGTGTACCGCGGCGGCCCTATGCAATATGCCGATGAAGTAGGGCTTGGGACCATTTTAGATAAGCTAACCACTTATCGCGATCAGCTTGGCGAATACGGAAAGATGTGGTTAGAGCCAAGTGATTTATTGGTAAAGCTGGCCCAAGAGGGCGGCAGTTTTAGAAGCTATAACGCAAAAGCCTAGTTTTTTAAAAAATAGTAATGAGTAAGGCGTAAGCCGTTAGCGGCTTACGTTACGCACACTAAAGAAAACGTGAAATTTAGCTTTACGAGCAGAGTTGAGCTGAATTTTGCGCAATACGAAGGAACAGTAATATGCGTGATGCAGTAATTGTAAGTACAGCACGTACACCAATAGGCCGTGCCTATAAAGGCGCACTAAACAACTTACCCGCGCCGTCGTTAGGTGGTCATGCCATTGAAAATGCGGTATCTCGTGCGGGTATTGACCCTGCTAGCGTAGATGACGTCATCATGGGCGCAGCGCTCACACAAGGCAGCGGTGGTATGAACATCGGCCGGTTAGCCGGGCTTGCCGGCGGCCTTCCTGTTACGGTTGCGGGTATGACCCTTGACCGTCAATGTAGTTCAGGTATGTACGCCATCGCTACAGCAGCAAATGCTATTCGTACTGGCGATACCAACATTATGGTAGCCGGTGGTTTAGATTCTATTTCACTGGTACAAAACAAGAACATGAATATGTTCCGTGCCGTTGACCCTGCACTTGTTGCTAAGCACAAAGATATCTACATGCCGATGCTTCAAACCGCTGAAGTGGTAGGCAAGCGTTATAACATTAGCCGCGATGTACAAGATGAGTACGGCTACCAAAGTCAAATGCGCACAGCAGCAGCGCAAGAGGCCGGTAAGTTTGACGACGAAATTGTACCTATTACAGCAGTTCAAGCGGTCTTCAATAAAGAAACGGGTGAAACCTCTGAGCGCGAAGTCACCTTGTCTAAAGATGAAGGTAATCGCCCAGAAACTACTCTTGAAGGTTTGAAAGCGTTAAACCCTGTTATTGAAAGCGGCTGCATTACAGCTGGCAACGCGAGCCAGCTTTCAGACGGCGCAAGTGCAACAGTTATTATGGATGAGCAGTCAGCAGCGAAAGGCAGTGCTCAGCCACTTGGAATTTATCGCGGTATTGCAGTTGCAGGCTGTGAACCTGATGAAATGGGAATTGGCCCGGTATTCGCCATTCCTAAGCTATTAAAGCAGCATGGATTAACCATGGACGATATCGGTCTATGGGAACTTAACGAAGCATTTGCAGTACAGGTACTCTACTGCCGCGACAAGTTAGGTATTCCAGACGAATTATTAAATGTAAACGGCGGTGCCATTTCTATTGGTCACCCATACGGCATGAGCGGTGCTCGCATGGTGGGTCACGCACTCATCGAAGGTAAACGACGTGGTGCGAAATATGTAGTTTGCACCATGTGTATCGGTGGCGGCATGGGCGCTGCTGGTCTATTTGAAGTTATATAGGTATTGGGTATGGAAGGTTATAAAGCTCCACAACGTGACGCCATGTTTGTAACACATGAGCTACTAAATTATCAAAATCACTATCAGAAGCTGGGATTCGAAGAAGCGTCTGAAGACTTAGTGTCTGCAATTTTTGCAGAAGCTGCTAAGTTCTCTGAAAACACGCTTGCACCTATTAACGCATCAGGCGATGAAGAAGGGTGCAAGTGGGTTGATGGCGAAGTAACGACGCCGAAAGGCTTTAAAGAAGCGTATCAAACCTACGTAGAGGGTGGCTGGCCAAGTATGTCTCACCCAGAAGAATTTGGTGGTCAAGCGCTACCATATTCATTGTCTTCTATCATTGCTGAATGGTTCTCAGGCGCGAACCACTCGTGGGCCATGTACCCAGGCCTTAGTCAGGGCTGTATGGAAACATTAAAAGCCCACGGCACTGAGTTGCAGCAAAAAATGTTTCTTGAAAAACTGGTAAGCGGTGAGTGGACAGGCACAATGTGTCTAACCGAAGCGCACTGTGGCTCAGACTTAGGCATGCTGAAATGTCGCGCCGAGCCTCAGGAAGACGGCAGCTATAGCTTAACGGGCACAAAGATTTTTATCTCTGCCGGTGAACACGATATGTCTGAAAATATCGTACACATCGTGTTGGCTCGCTTGCCTGACGCACCAGAGGGCACTAAAGGTATCTCGCTATTTGTGGTGCCTAAATTCAATGTATCTGAAGAAGGCGAAAAGCAAGATAGAAATGCAGTTGCGTGTGGCAGTATTGAACACAAAATGGGCATCAAGGCCAGCGCAACGTGTGTTATCAACTTTGACGGCGCAAAAGGTTTCTTAATTGGCCCACCAAACCGTGGCCTAAATTGCATGTTTACCTTTATGAATACAGCACGTATTGGTACTGGTCTAGAAGGTCTTGCGGCATCGGAAGCGTCATTCCAAGGTGCGCTGCGCTACGCGAAAGATCGCATTCAGTTTCGCTCAATGACCGGGCGTAAAAACCCAGATGGTCCGGCCGACCCGATTATCGTGCACCCTGACGTGCGCCGTATGCTATTGACGCAAAAGGCGTTTGCTGAGGGAAATCGTGCGCTTGCCGCTTATTGCATGCAAATGGTTGACGTTACCCTTTACGGTGATAATGCGGCCGAGAAACAAGAAGCTGAAGCTAAACTTGCTTTCTTAACGCCTATTGTAAAAGCGTTTTTAACCGAAACGGCACAAGAATCAACCAGCTATGGCATGCAGGTTTACGGTGGACATGGCTTTATCAAAGAGTGGGGCATGGAGCAGCTAGCGCGTGATACGCGTATTTGTACCATGTATGAAGGGACTACTGGTATTCAAGCGGTAGACTTATTAGGCCGCAAAGTAATGGGCTCTAACGGTGAGTTGCTTAATGTATTTGTACAAGAAGTACGTGACTACTGTAACTCGCTTCGCGACAACGCCCAATTTAGTGCTTGGACTAATGCCCTGAGTTCTCACCTTGACGAATGGCAGCAAATTACTATGGATATTGGTAAAGCCGCCGCGTCAAACCCAGATGAAATAGGTGCGGCGTCTGTTGACTACCTGATGTATTCGGGTTACGTCACCGTGGCTTACTTCTGGCTTAAAATGGCAGTGAAGGCACAAGAGCAACTCGATGCCGGTAGTACAGAAACTGAGTTTTACCAGAGCAAGATCTTAACGACGGGTTTCTACTTTGACCGCTTGTTAACACGTACTCGTTCTCTTGTTTCTGCAATGCAATCAGGCGCTGACAACTTGATGTCTATGCCAGAGAGCATGTTTGCTATCGAGTAATGCCATAGTAGTTAAACGAGCAATAAAACTCGTGCGCAGGTAAAAGTGCGCACGACAAGCCGAGCAAATAGGTAACCAAGTTTTTTGGATACGTTATTTAGCTCGGTTTTTTTGTTTTTGAAGATAAGAAAGGTATCTATGACCTCAATGACAAAAACTCAGCAAGCAGTGAATAGCAGCCACGATACCCATTGGTACGCCGAAACTTTACAAAGGTAGTATTAAAAAGGCCGGATAGGTAAAGGCAAAAAGAATGACTTTTTAGGGAGTAGAAAGGGGTGAGGCCCCAAAAAGGGGCCTCCAGTGCGGCATCCTGCCGCTACCATGTTGAACTGGTGTATCACATGGTGTGACTTAAATGTTTTATTAGATTCTGCCGTTAAGCTCAGCTGAAATTGGTGAGCTTTGAAGGCCTTGCTCTGCAATCCAAGCTTGAAGAGTCTTGCCGTCAGCTTCAGGTGCCGCTAGGTCTTTACTTGGCATTTTCTTTACAAGTAGTGTGCCTACGTCCACTGCGTTGTTAGTAATGGCCGTGCGGATAAGGCTTTGACCGTTACAAGAAATACCTGAGTAGTAATCGCGAAGCTTAAGCTTGTAATCTGACTGTACGCTACGCAGTTTTTTTGCGTAGTTCGCCTTTGTCATCTGCCTGTACAATAGTACAGATATTTGCAAGGGCTTCGTTAATGTCATTTGCTTGCGCTGCGTTAGAAAAAACTAAAGTAGATGCTGCAATTACTAGAGAAGTTTTAACGATTTTCAACATGGTTAAATTCCTTCGTTTGTTGTTTTTAAGATTATGTTTGTTCGTTGAGATGTATTTAACCTCAAACTAAGTAATTGAAAAACATATTGTAAAATAACAGGGTATACCAAAGTATACCTTTGGGTTTGGACGGGGGTATGAAGCGGAATTAGCCCAATAAAAAAGGCCCCGTAGCAGTGGGGCCTTCGAATGCAGCTATTGCTGCAACCATGTTGAATGGGCTCACATGGTAATGTGAATAGCTTAAATTCTATCGTTCAGTTCGGCAGAGATAGGAGAGCTCTGTAAGCCTTGTTCTGCAATCCAAGCCTGAAGAGTCTTACCGTCGGCTTCTGGCTGGGTCAAATCCTTACTTGGCAGTTTTTTTTCACCAATAGTGTGCCTACTTCAACAGCATTGTTGCTTAAAGCTGTTCTAATAAGACTTTGTCCGCCACACGAAACACCAGAGTAGTAATCGCGAAGTTTTAACTTAAAGTCAGATTGCACACGACGCATTTTTTTGCGCAGTTCACCTTTGTCGTCTGCTTGCACAATGGTACAAATGTTGGCTAGCGCTTCGTTTACATCGTTTGCTTGCGCTGTATGTGAGAAAGCTAAGGTAGACGCTGCTATGACTAAAGAGGTTTTAACAATTTTCAACATGGTTAAATTTCCTTCGTTTGTTTGATTAAAAGTTTTGCTTGTTGGAATTAATTAAAAAACAACCAGGTTGAATAAAAAACATTCATTCGAATAACAAGGTATATCAGTCAATACCTTATACTAAAGATGTAAGTAGAGTGGAATTTGCTGTTAGCCTTTAGTATTAAAGGGGTAGAGGGGATGACGGAAGGGGAAATGGCTTGCTCAATAAAGCAGCAGAAAAAGCGCAAAAAAAACAGCGCTTCACTGTTTTTTTGCTTTTTCTCAGCGACTTTCGATATGAATTTTGAAAAAAATCGCTTCAATTTTAAGTCGTGCTATGCATCAAGTAATGCTGACGCCGTGCGCTCTGTAGTGATTAACCCGTTTAAAAATTTAGAGCGAAGCGCACCTCTAATGGCATTGAATTTGTTGTCTCCCGCAGCAATACCAATAACGGGTTTCTCTGGGGTGGCTTTAAGTTTAACGCTCGTTACCCGTTGGTTAATGTCGCACTTGATCAATGCGCCCTCTTCGTTAAACACCCAGCTGATAATTTCGCCGCAAGCGCCTGAGTCGGCTAGAATGCCTAACTCGTCGTCGTCAATGAATCCGTCTTTATATAGCGGAGATACGCTGCCTAGGTTGCCTATGCCTACAAAGCTGATATCAGCCTGTTCGGCCAACGAATGAATGCGAGATATATGCTTTTGTTGATGCCATACACCTCGTTCCTCTTTGCTCGAAGCAATGACCGGCGTTGGCATAGGGTAGTGCTGGGCTTTTAATCGGTCAGCAACATGTACCGCCACGTCGTAACGGGTCGCTTCTCCATTTTCAGCTATATTACCGACGAGAGAAACAATTTTATGTTGCGGGCAGTGCAATAACGATAACTCATCCGCACAAGCACGAAGCACTCTTCCGGTGCCAAATGCTATGGTTTGCGGAGCGTCGTGTTTAAGTGCGCGTTCTATAGCTGCCGCGCCGGCCTGTCCCAGCCCTTGTGTAGAGTTAGGGTCGTCATCTACATTTGGCACGATATCGCAAAATGTCAGCCCAAACTTTTCTCGTAGCCCTTGCGCTAATTCCATGCATCTGGCGATAGGGTGTTCCAAGCGCACTTTAACCAGCCCTTCTGACATAGACAGTGCGACCAGTCTTTGCGCACTTTGACGGGAAGTTTTAAGGGTTTTCGCTATTTCGTCCTGTGTTTTTCCGCCCACATAATACATCCATCCCGCTCTGGCCGCTTCATCCAGTTTGTTGAGTTCGTTTTGTGCTTTCTTACTCATGTTTTTTTCTCGTATTAAATAAGTCAGGGAACCGTGTTGTAAACCCGTCCCAAGAAGCAATGGTGTGCTCGTGGTGTTCTACTAGGTTACGTATATGAGTACCGCCTGTGTAGTGAAGGTAGCGCATACCGGCGGCTTTTGCCCCCGCCAAGCCTGGCTGGGAGTCTTCAATCACTAAACAGGTGCGTGGGCTGCAATTAAGTGCATTGGCGGCATAAAGAAATAAGTCTGGCGCTGGTTTACCTCTGCTTACCAATGAGCGGGTAAATATACGGTCGTTAAAATAGGTAATTAGGCCAGTACTTTTTAATGCTTTTTCGGTTCTCTCTGGTGAACTGCTTGTCGCCACGCAAAAGGGGACACGCAACGAAGAGAGAACATCTATAATGCCTGACGTTGCAGTTAGGTGGCGTTCAAAGGCGTGAAAAAGCAGTGTATGAAACTCACCTTCCAGAGAAGGGGTCAATAAAAGCGCAAAATCCTCTTCTATTTTGCTCCTTACATGCTCCATGCTTTTGCCTAGAAAGTTTTCGATAAAATACTGCTTAGTGAGTGCAATATCATAATTCGCTAAAACCGAATTCCACGCCTGCATAGACAGCACTTCGCTATCTATAAGTACACCATCACAGTCAAAAATAACTAAATCAATGTTATCAGTTCGCAAGAATCACCCTTAATGCATTTACCATATTTTGCCTTATTCCATACTTTCCTACGCAATACCTGTTCAATGATTACAAGGGAAATAAAAAGCACCCCTTGAATATTTGCTTAAGTGTAAAGTAATTGATGCCAACGTTTCTACCGTTAATTTAATGCGCCAATCGCGATAACGCTGTTTTACGTAAACTCGCTGAAATCACTCAATGTATTAACAATACCATTTTATATCTTCGTTATTTACTTCAAAGAGATACCCCTAAGGGAAAAGGCTGAAGTACATTTGTTGAGCAATTTTGTCGTGTTAAAAATTTAACGCATAGCGACTTTATTTTGTTAATTCGTGTTTACAAATGAAAGGGTATGTGCAAATATTCACGAAAATGAGATATGTCTCACAAGTTGGGCAATTGCTCCATCTGCATTGTCGCTACAAAGACACAACAAAGAGATATCCACCTACAACAAGAGATTTGAAGATGAAGTCAACGTCGAGCGATATTGATATTTCAAAAGTAAGCGACGAGCAACTGCCGGTCGCAAAGCATAAACTTAAAGGCTGGAAGCACTTTATGGGCTTGTATGCCGGTGAACACGTTGCGGCCACAGAGTTTGTTTTCGGTGCAACGTTTGTCGCCTTAGGCGCCACCATGACCGACATCTTGTTAGGCTTACTTATTGGTAACCTACTGGCTGTTTTGAGCTGGACACTTATCACTACACCTATAGCTGTTGAAACCCGTCTAAGCTTGTACTCCTATCTTCAGAAGATAGCGGGTGATTCAATGACCAAGCTCTATAACTGGGCGAATGTGATCATATTCACCGTTATTTCCGCTGCGATGATTACCGTATCAGCCACTGCCGTTCGATTTGCGTTAAACATTCCAGCGCAGTTGAACTGGTACCCGACTAATTTAGCATTTGTTGCTGTTGTGTTGGCTGTGGGCGTTATTGTTGTGTTTGTTGCCATGTACGGTTTTAACGCTGTGTCGGACTTCTCTCGTATTTGTGCCCCTTGGCTTTTCACTATGTTTATCTGTGGTCCACTTATTCTTATGCCTGCATTGGCAGAATCTGTGATAGGACAAACATTCTTAACGTCGTGGAACGACTTTATGCATATCGGCAGTACGTCGGTGTGGACCGGTTTAACGCAAAGCGGTGAGCCAGGAATTGGCTTATTAGAAGTTATTGGGTTCTCTTGGGCAGCAAATACCATCACGCATTTTGGCCTTATTGATATGGCGCTACTACGCTTTGCGAAACGCAAGCGCTACGGTCTTTGCACCTCAGCAGGCATGTTGTTTGGTCACTATATCGCATGGATCTCAGCGGGTATTATGGGCGCGGGGACTGCGGTTATTGTGCAGAAATCTATTGTAGAACTTGATCCAGGTGACGTGGCATTCCACGCGTTAGGTCTCTCTGGTCTTGTTATTGTTATCGTTGCCGGCTGGACTACCGCAAACGCTAACCTTTATCGTGCCGGACTTGCTGCACAAGCTATTTTTAAAGATAAATCACGTACTAAAACCACTGCTATAGTTGGTATGGTTACCGTAGCCATCGCGTGCTTCCCATTCGTATTTACTAAGTTGCTGCCACTTTTAACTTATGCCGGGCTGCTTGTTGTTCCAGTCGGTGCAATAGTCTTCGCTGAGCATATGATTTTTCCTCGCATTGGGTTTACACGTTACTGGGCCCATTATCAAAGCCTTACCCATAGCACACCCGCTGTTGCAAGCTGGGGCCTAGGACTTGTGTTCGGCTTTGGGTTAAATGCGTTAGATGTTATTTCATTCTATTACCTGTTTATCCCTACATGGTTCTTCACAATAGCCGTATATACCGTGCTTGCTGCTAAATATGGCGCGAAAGAAGAATACCCTGAGCAACAAGCGCAAGTGAAGGCCTTTGACGAGCGTGTTGAAGAACACCAACAGCAAGAAGCGGCGTTAGAAAGCGACCACGTTGAGGATATCAGCGCCGCAACTAAATTATTGCGCCTTACTTCTGTAGCTAGCTTACTTGTGTCCATCGCGCTAGCAATTAAAACGTTTTCTCTTAGTGACACGCTTGCCGTGTACGAATCGAACCGTGATTTATTTTTCAATATAGGGTTCGCGTGCACCGTTATCTATTTCGTTACTGCGTATTGGGCGATGCGTCGCCAGAAAGCGCTACAAAGCTAATAAGGTTTTTATGCAATCTCAAACGCCAATTTTATTAAACAGAGCTAACTTGCCATCCTTGCCTGCTGACGTTAAGCGTCCAGCTTATGATGTGGAGAATGTTCAAACGGGTATTGTTCACATCGGCGTGGGTGGGTTTCATCGTGCACATGAAGCCATGTATGTAGACAGATTAATGGCCAAGACCGGTAATTTGTCGTGGGGTATTTGTGGTGTAGGCCTTCGTGAAAACGACCGAGCAATGAAAAAAGTGTTCGATGAGCAAGACAATCTTTACACATTGGTTGAAAAGCACAATGACGGGTCGCGCTCTGCGTCAGTGATAGGTGCGATGACTGGTTTCTTAATGGCGCCAGATAATCCTCAAGCTGTCATTGATAAAATGTCTGAGTCTGAAGTGCGTATCGTTTCTTTAACCATCACTGAGGGTGGTTATAACTTTGATGCATCTACAGGTGAGTTTATTACCACTAACCCAGATGTGCTTCACGACATCGAAAATCCGAAAAGCCCTAAACTGGTTTTTGGCTACTTAGTTGCTGCAATCAAAAAGCGCAGAGAAAACAACGTTAAGCCCTTTACGGTTATGTCGTGCGACAATATTCAGCACAACGGTCATGTGTTGAAGAAGATGTTGTTAGCTTATACTGAGCTATTCGACCAAGCGTTAGCGCAGTGGGTTAACGAGAACGTCAGCTTTCCTAATTCTATGGTAGACAGAATTACGCCTGCGACTACAAGCGAAGATATAGTAATGCTTAAAGCACAAGGGGTAGAAGATAGCTGGCCAGTAGTATGTGAGCCTTTCAAGCAGTGGGTTATTGAAGATGACTTTTGTAATACTAAGCCACAGTTTGATGAAGTGGGCGCACAATTTGTTAGCGATGTAGCGCCTTATGAAAAGCTGAAACTACGCATGCTAAATGCTGGGCATTCAGTACTAGGGCTAGTGGGTTCAGTTGCCGGACTTGATACTATCCATGAGAGTGTAGAAGCTGCGCAATTAAAACAGCTATTGTCTATCTTTATGGAAAAAGAGGTGATGCCAACCCTAGATGAGGTTGAAGGCATTGATGTATTTGATTATCGCGATACGTTAATCTCTCGCTTTTCAAATCCTTTTATCAAAGATACCTTGGCGCGTATTTGCTTAGAAAGTTCAGCCAAGCTGCCAGTGTTCTTGCTGCCTACGGTACGAGATAACTTAGTAGCTGGGCGTGATGTAAGTATTAGTGCCTTCGTTGTCGCGTGTTGGTCGTATTATTCAGATAAACACGCGTCTCAAGACGGAAAGCCGCTAGAAATTAACGACGTATTGTCTGGTACACTTCATCGCGCTGCCCAGCAAAATGAAACAGACAGCTTAAGCTTCTTGAAGATAGAAGAAGTGTTTGGCGAGCTTGCTCAGCAAGAAAAATTTGCTGATGTCTACAAGGCATTCCTTGAGCGTGTTTATCAAAATGAGCCTGTACTTTCGATAAGCGAAGCACTTTCGGAAGAAAAGCTAGCGGTGGCTAAGGCCAGTTAGGTATTAGTTACTAATTAATAAACAAAAGGAGAGTTGATATTAACTCTCCTTTTTTCTTTTCATCTTGAAAAGAAAAAAGCGACCCGGAGGTCGCTTCTTAAAGTGCAGATTACTCTGCAACCATGTTGAACTGATTCACATGGCGTGAAAGGGGGTTACAGTCTGTCGTTAATTACCGCTGCAATTGGGTTGTCTTGCAAGCCGTTTTCGGCAACCCATGCTTGCAGTGTTTTACCGTCTGCTTCAGGCGCATTTAAATCGCTCTTGGGCATTTTCTTAACCAGTAGCTCACCAGTTTCTACTGCGTTACTTAGCAGAGCCGTACGAATTAGGCTGTTACCACTGCAGCTAATGCCAGAGTAATAATCTTTAAGCTTCATACGATAATCTGATTCAACTGAACGCATCTTCTTACGAAGCTCGCCTTTATCGTCAGCTTGTACAATAGTGCAAATGTTTGCTAGCGCCTCGCTTACATCTGCGTGTGCCATACCTGACATGCCAAATGTTGCTGCGATAACAAGAGAAGTTTTAACGATTTTCAACATGGTTAATTCCTCAAGTAAGTTGTTTGAATATTCGTTCGTTGGAAACGATTAAACAATATTCATGAGAGGTTAGAAACGCCGTAATCGATACTTAGGTATGTGGCTTAATAACTGACATAGCACGCTAAATGAGTGCGCTAAATAAGCACGTTAAATAAGCGCAATAAAAAAGCGCTCTGGGTGAGCGCTTTTAGGCAGGGTGGGCTAGTGTGGCTTAAAATTACTTGCCACTTCCATAATTTGTTCACGCATCCACATATGGGCGTAGTCGTGGTCTGCGCTAACATGCCAATACAAATAATATTCGACCGGCGGCAGGTCAAAGGGCATTTCGTAAATCGCAAGATCGTAATGCTTTGCTAAGTGAAATGGTAAACAAGCGATTAAATCGGTTTTCACTATGGTACTGGGTACTGTCAAAAAGTGTTGCCCACGCATGACTTCTTTTCTTCTTTTGCCCATTTTGTCTAGCGCTACGTCAATAGGGCCTGCGCCCGATTTGCGTTGCGATACGTTAATATGCCCAAGACGAAGAAAGGTATCTAAGTCCAGCCCGTTTTTTAGGGCAGGGTGATTTTTACGGGCTAATACAACAAACCTGTCTTGTGCAATTTTCTCTTTACACAAGTGTGGGTCGGTAAACGTAGACGCGTCAGCGAAGAAGTCCAGCGTACCCGCTGCCATTGCGGATACCACCTGACTGCGCGGAATTTCGTAGTTTGTTAATCCAATATTCGGCGCTAAGTTTTGAAGGCGAGAGACTAAGCGAGGCATTATGCTCGCCTCTAGTAAATCGCGGCTAGCAAAGTTGAAGGACTTTTCAGCGGTAAGCGGGTCGAAAGTATGGCTTTCTTGAACGCTCTTGCGTAACAATGCAAGGGCCTGACGCGCAGGAACAATAATGTTTTGAGCTACTGGTGTAGGTGTCATGCTATGCCCAGTACGCACGAAAAGCGGGTCATTAAGCATTTCTCTTAGTCTTGCTAATGAATTACTCACCGCGGGTTGAGTAATACATAGTACGTCTGCTGCCTTGGTCAAACTGCCTGCCGTATAAATGGCATCAAATACGGCAAACAAATTTAAATCGATTCTATTGAGATTCATAACTAATCCTTTACGAGCGAATGCTCTGAAAAAAAGCCAATAGATGAAGAAGCGCTGTGTTTGTAACAGCGTGTATTAAAGCAATATATGAATGCATTGCTACATAGCATCTACGATAAATTTACGTTAGTGTAACAAGAATATTTATAAATACCTATTATTAAAAGTTAATTGAAACATTCAAGTGAATAATAGTAGGTTGGTCGTGTACAAACGGAGAATGGACGTAAAAATGAAAACGCTTTTGGATTTATCGGTAGGGGATTTACTTGAGCAGCCTGAATGGCTAACCGTAACTCAAGACATGATTAATCAGTTTGCTGACGCAACCGGTGATCACCAATGGATTCATCTTGACGGGGCACGTTGTGAAAAAGAGAGCCCGTTTAAAACCACCATAGCTCACGGTTTTCTAAGCGCTAGTTTGATGCCAAAGGCCTTTGCCGAAGTGGTATCACCGAGCGAACGCATAGCCTCTATGATTAATTACGGCATCGATAAGTTGCGCTTTCTAGAGCCAGTGAAATGCAACGATTCGCTCAAGTATCAATTTAAACTGATTGACGTGACTGAAAAGCCGCAAGGCAAGCTCTTTAAAGTTGAGGCTAGCTGCCTTTTAAAATCGAGCGGTAACCCAGCGCTTGTAGGCAGTTTTTTAATGTTAGCGATACTTAAACCCTAGCTCAAGCTATATGCAGGGCCATGGCAATAGTGGGCATATTAATGAATTTTCACTGTTTTGGTGAAAACTAAGCACAAAAAAGCCTGATGAAGAACGCATCCTTCATCAGGCTATTGTTGATAGTAGAGAACTCTGTACCTAATTCACATAATTGGCACTTAGTTCGATGCCTCTTGCGCTCCTTCTTCTACCGCTTCACCGGCGCTTTGAATATCTTCGCCAGCGCCTTCGATAGTAGCGCAACCACCTAAGCTTCCGATACTCGCTGCAAAAATCAGTGCTAAAAATGCGTGTTTACGTGTAGTTGAATTTAACATTTCCATTTGTTTCTCCTTTGGTTTTTACTCTTCATCGACGTGACTTGACCCGTCGCTCGCCTTTTCGCCAGCAGAAGACTGCGGCGAGGTTGAACTATGGCTATTTGCTTTCGATTCATCTCGATCGATAAGCATGGTGTTTAATTTATCGCTGCCCTTAGCATTAAAATCCAGCGTTCTGATTGGGAACGGTATAAGTATGTCATTATCTTCAAGCACCGTTTTAACCGTGGTAATGGCATCGTGACGAACTACCATAAAGCCCGGCTCTCCCGGATATCGAATCCAAAACCACAGCAGAAGGTTGATACTAGAATCGCCAAAAGACTCGGCATACACCGCGGTTTCTTCTTTCTTGATAACGTAGTCCTTTTCGTTCATCGCATCCGTAATCACTTTAGCGGCTTGTTCAATATCGTCGGCGTAGGATATACCCACAGGCACTTCTATTCTTCGGTAACCTAAATACGAATAATTAGTCAGGATGTTGCGGAACAAAATTTTGTTTGGAATAACCTCTAGCTGGCCGTAAAAGGTTTCCACCAACGTATTTCTAAGGTTTATTTCCTTAACATTTCCAAACACCCCTTCAGCTTCAATAACATCACCAATATCAAAGGGCTTTCTAATACCCATTGCTACGCCAGCAATGAAGTTTTCTGTCATGTCTTGAAAAGCAAAACCAATCGCTAACCCTACAATACCAGCACCTGCAAGTAGTGATGTAACAGTGCCTTTAAGACCGACGAAATCTAGAGCAATGAAAATGCCGGCAACAAGTACAATCGCTTTAATAATAGAGGTAAGAAGGCCAGCAATTTGTCGGGACTCAAACGTACGTCGCATTAGTTTACCTGCGACGTTGCCCACAACTTTAGCTATGACCCCAAATACAATAGCAATAAGAAATGCGACAACTATATTTGGTAGTAGGGTAATGCCACCCTCTATCCAGCTTTCTAACTTTTCACTTAAAAGCTTATATACCTCGTCTACTTTCGGAAACTCCATAAACCTCATTCACCTGTTGTGGGCCTGTTCTTGATGAATCAAATTTCGTTCCTCTAAATGCTAATTCTTATGTGATTGAATTTTATGAAGTTAGTTTAGGTGTGTAGGTGGGCCGTTGTAGAGGTAGTGTATAAATTACCTAATCAATGAAACATATACTCAGTGGAATATTAGGAAGTATCTAGATTTTAAATACGATCTTATCCAAAAGTCTATCTGGTCTGACCATGTGTAAAATTAATGTAAACATATTATTCACAATAAATTTACAAAGGTGGAAATCGGGCATAGTATCAATTGAGTAGGCCATCACTTGATGTGACCTATCACAATAACAACACAAAATCGAACAGCCTGTTGCTAGCGGAAAGTGTGGGTAGTAGTGCCGGTAGTGATAAGCCCAGATTTGGAATCACACTATGAAATTTAAAACGCGTAAGACCGCAGTTGCCGCTATGGTTGGCACTGCTTTACTTTGCTCACCTTATTTAGTTTCAGCACAAGAAACTGACGCAGATAAAGAGCAAGAAGCAAAGAAAGACGTTGAACTTATTTTAGTTACCGGCAGTTTCGTACGCCGAAGCGAGAACTTCGAATCTCCATCACCGCTGGCCGTTGTTGATAGCGTGGCTATTGATGCAATTGGCGCAAAGAATATTGCTGACATTACACAAACACTTACCATTAACACAGGTGCTGAAAACAACCCAGACGCGTTTACGCAAAACGCGACTGCTGGCACATCTAATATTAACCTTCGGGGCCTTGGTGTTGCCTCGACCTTGGTCCTGCTAAATAACAAGCGCCAAGTAGTTACCGCTCAGCCCACTAATGAAGGCCTCAACTTTGTAGACACTAGTTCATTAGTACCTATGATTGCCATTGACCGCATGGAAGTGGTGAAAGATGGAGCATCAGCCCTTTACGGTTCTGACGCGGTTGCCGGTGTAGTTAACTTTATTACTAAACGAAACTACGACGGTGCAATGGTAAGCGTTGATTATCAAGATGGGGCCCATGGCGATAATAAAGAGTATATTCTACAGGGGTTGTGGGGAGCTACTGGAGACAACGGAAGCGTACTTGCTGCAATCAGCTATACCAACCGCTCGCCACTGTTTTTAAGCGATAGACGCTTAAGTCGTCCGCAAGATGACACCAGTGCCCTAGGAAACCCTGGCTCTTATTTTTTGAATATTCCTGGCGCGGGTCCACTTCCGATAATTGACCCATATGGATGTGAAGAGTTCGGCGGCGCGCCAGATCTCAGAGCGCCTAGCGGCACGATTCCCGGCTTAGAAGTAGGCTTTTGTGGCTTTGATTTTGGTAAATTTTATTCGTATGTTGCCGATGAAAGTCGAACCAATGCCTATGTTCGCGCCGATTATGAGTTTGATAACGATATAACCTGGACAGCGGAATTCAGTACCGCAAGAAACCGTGCAGAGCGGGGGGGGAGCACCAAGCTTCCCTATCTTAACTTCGCCCATCGTTCCTGATTATCACCCGCAAAACCCGTTTGGCCAGTCTGTGGCCTTTTTCGGAAGAGCAGAAGGAAACGGCTTTGAAGGCGACCCAGCGAATACCGAATCTGACACCCTTCGTTTTAGCACCAGCTTACAAGGTGTCACCGACACAGGGTTCTGGGAAGTAAGTTATACCCGAGCAGTGAACGATTTTGTGTTCAGAGTGCCTGATGTATTAAACACAGAGTTCCAGCTGGCACTTTATGGCCTTGGCGGTTCGAACTGTGATCCTATAGCAGGGTCGCCCGGGGTAGGGAATTGTGAGTTCTTTAATCCGTTTGCTACCTCTTATACATCTGCCCCCAATTCTGATTATGTTGTTAGTTCATTTACGGGCACAGAGGTAATTGATTCTAAAGCTGACTTAGAAGTCTTCGAAGCTTTCACTTCGTTTGATGTCTTTGAAATGGGCGGTGGATTTGCGGCTTTGGCGCTAGGAGTGCAGTATCGAGAGAACCAGCTTAGTCAAGATTATGATGACTTGGCGAATCAAGACAGCTTCACCTTCGTGATTGGTAACCCCGATATTGATGGTAGCCAAGACGTATGGGCGGCGTTTGGTGAATTAGCCTTACCTATTAACGACGAATTAGACGTTCAGCTTGCCGTGCGTTACGAAGATTACGGTGGCTCAATAGGTAGTACTGTCGACCCGAAACTCGCGGTCTCGTGGCGCGCAACCGATGAATTCTCGTTCCGTGGATCAATTTCTACCTCATTTAGAGCGCCTACGGTCTTCCTGGCGCAAGGCGGGGCTACGTCGTTACAGCAGTTAATTGACCCTGTTCAAGGGGCCGTCGCTTTTGTTGCGGTGCGAACGTCGGGTAATGAAGATTTGAAGCCTGAAGAATCTACCGCATATAACATTGGCTTCTCTTACGAGCCATTCAGAGATTTTTCTATAGAAGTTGATTATTGGAATTTTGAATTTGAAGACTTGATCATTCAGGAGAATGCGCAAGCGGTACTCAATGAAGACCCGACGAATCCTGACCGAGTCATTCGCGCGGGCGATCCGTTGACCGGCCCAGCGCTTCAGGTGAACAATACCTATGTTAACGCAAGCTCACTTGAAACATCGGGTCTCGATTTTGTGACCAGCTATAAAATTGAAACCGACTTTGGTAGCTTCACGCCGTCACTTAATGCTACCTATATTACTAAATATGACCTTATGGACCCACAGGCAGGTAATATAGACGGCGCAGGGCGTCGTAACTTTAACAACATAGGAGTATCTTCCCCTGAGCTGCGCGCGAATTTAGGCTTGGCTTGGAAGAATGACATCCATGCTGCCAATGTCTTCTTGCGCTATATTTCGTCGTATGACGATGACCAAAACTGTGATGACGGCACAGCTAACCTAGGCGGTTGTGCGGGCGGATTTTACGAAGTGGATAGCCACCTAACGGTTGATGCGCAATATAACATTGACCTTGGCGGTCTTTATGATACTGAGCAGAGTTACGTGTTAACCCTTGGTGCAATCAATATGTTTGATGAAGAACCCCCTCAGCTATTTACCAATAGTGGTTTTGACTCAAAAGTTCACGACCCGCGAGGCCGACAAATCTATGCGCGTTTAGCTATTGAGTTTTAACGCTTAACGTTGCACCTATAAAGTCGACCTAGTGAGTCACAACGCTAGGTCGGCTTTTTTAATTGCTTGTAAACTATTTCCTCCACCTTGCGCTTTCCTAATAGCGCGCAATGACTTCTAATCTTTCAACGTTTCATTAAAGTAGTAAGCTCACGTGTCAATCAATTTACGTTATTTCAAGGAACGCGCTATGGCTACAAAACTGGTAGAAAGTGAAATTGAGAATAAACTTGAAGCACTCAACGCTCTGATAACTGATGACACCCCTTGGGAGCGCAGTGGTGATAGCATTAAAAAAACATTTACGTTTAAAAGCTTTATTCGGGCGTTTGGGTGGATGTCGCAAATGGCTATTTGGGCTGAGAAGCTAAAGCATCATCCAGAATGGTTTAACGTTTACAATAAAGTAGAAGTAACTTTGACCACCCATGACGCCGGTGGATTGACTGAACTGGATTTCTCGCTTGCTGAAAAAATGGAAAAATTTAAATAACTTAGCGCGTGTGCTTTGTAAAAGGTGCTAATCAGCAGCATATTCGTATTAACTTTGAGCATGTTGGTCAATTAAACTGCGAACAGTCAGAAAAATGAAATATTTCGCACCTTTGTACTTGTGTTGAGAAAGTCCCTATGTATAATACGCACCACGTTGAAGCGAGGCATTAAACGAAACGCTTCAAACGTATATTTTCTGGCGCGGGATGGAGCAGTCTGGTAGCTCGTCGGGCTCATAACCCGAAGGTCGTAGGTTCAAATCCTGCTCCCGCAACCACAGAAAATAAACCAGAATTTCAAAGCTTTGCAATGCAAGCTTTACCGTACAATCGCGGGATGGAGCAGTCTGGTAGCTCGTCGGGCTCATAACCCGAAGGTCGTAGGTTCAAATCCTGCTCCCGCAACCATATTTATATAGCCAGAATTATAAAGCATCGCAACACCATGCTTTACCGTACAGTCGCGGGATGGAGCAGTCTGGTAGCTCGTCGGGCTCATAACCCGAAGGTCGTAGGTTCAAATCCTGCTCCCGCAACCACATTAAAAACCCAGCATTTGCTGGGTTTTTTCTTTTTCGCCTTTTAATTATTCCTTCTATATTTTTTAGCACAATATTCTCAACAAATAACTACACTATAGAAATGTGTATGCTAAATTGATTTATCGCCACTAATAACAATTAACTAGAAGGTAGTTTGGCCGCGTTATGATATCTCGCTTTTTTACGTTTGAAGAAAGCGCCACTTTGCTAGAGGGCGCCTACCACTTTCCCCTCGTAGTATTGTCTCTTTTAGTCGCAATATTTGCATCATTTATGGCGTTTAATGTCGCAGGACAAGCTGCCGTTACAACCGATCACCTTCGCCGGAATACACTATTGGGAACGGGCAGTATTGCGCTTGGTGGCGGCATTTGGTCTATGCATTTTTTGGGTATGACCGCGTTTGATTTGTGCGTACCTGTTGAATATGACCCCCTTATCACGGGGCTGTCGGCCCTGCCGGGCATTGCGGCGGCATGGGTAGCGCTGAATTTACTAATTAAAACCCGCATCAGTGTGAGTGAAGTTATTCTTGGCGGTGTATTGGTAGGCGCTGGTATTGGTACTATGCACTACAGTGGTATGGCGGCAATGGAAATGGCACCTTTGCTGCGATACAACTTACCTATGTTCGCGCTGTCCATTATAGTAGCAGTTCTTCTTGCCATGCTTTCACTTTGGATTAAGTTTGGAATAAGAGCGGCAACGAAGTCTAAAAAGCTTCTGGGTAAACACGTTTTACTAGCTAGTGTAGTTATGGGGTGTGCTATTGCAGGAATGCATTATACCGGCATGGCCGCAGCGCGTTTTGTTTTGCCGCTTGGTATGGAAACCTCTGCTCAATCATCAAATATCGCGGTCTTTTTGGCCGTATCAATAGCAATAGTTACGCTTATACTTATTACTATGGTGTTGGGTATCAGCCTGTTATTCAAATACCGTGACGTTATGGTACGGGCAATCGAAAGCGAACGAATTCAAAGAGCAATAACCGACACGGCAGTAGATGCCATCATGACTGTCAATGATAAAGGCATCATAAAAACGGCTAACCCTGCCGTAGAACATATTTATGGTTATAAGCCTGATGAACTCATTGGGCTTCACGCGTCTGAAATTGTTCCTCATGAAAGGCGCCACCTTTACGGGGATGACTTTTTTAGTCAACGGGTTGTGCCCACTGAGCAAATTATTGGTACTGGACGTGAAGTAGAAATATTAAGAAAAGGTGGTGAAAAGATACCGGTTCGCCTCGGTGTGGGGTATACGAAAATTGATGGAAAGCCGGTTTTTGTTTCGTTTGCTTCCGATTTGCGCAAACGTAAAGAAATAGAAGATGCACTTCGTGAAAGTGAGGCTAAGTTTAGAAGTTTGATTTCTAATATTCCGGGAGTAGCGTATCGCTGTCTGAATATGCCTGGCTGGCCAATGGTATTTATTAGTGATGCAGTTACAGAAGTAACGGGTTATTCACCCGAAGATTTTGTATTGCCAGACCCAAAGCGTTCTTTTAGTGACCTTTATCATCCTGACGATGTGGAAAGGCTTTGTAATGTAAACAGCGACGGGGGCCCGTTCTCCTATGAATATCGCATTGTTGCAAAATCAGGCGAAGTTAAATGGGTAACGGAGCACGGCGTTCATGTTAAAGATGAAGATGGCAACGTGCTTTACGTAGATGGGTTTATCTCTGATATCACTCAAAGACGTGTAATGGAAGATGAGCTTAAAGCCGCGAAAGAAAAGGCAGAGCAGGCTGCCGCAGCCCGCACGGCCTTTTTAGCAAATATGAGCCATGAAATTCGTACACCCATGAACGCGATTATTGGCTTTAGCGACCTCATGTTAGGCGAGGCCTTACGAGACGAACAAAAATCTCATCTCACTACAATTAATCGTTCGGCGCGCTCCCTGCTTCACCTACTCAATGATATTTTGGACAGTGCTAAGTTAGATAAAGGAAAGCTTGATCTAGACTATCGCGACTTCCTTATACGTGAAGAATTAGACCTTGTTGTATCGACCTTTTGGTTAGAAGCTAAACGCAAAAAGGTCGACCTAGTACTTAACGTGGATGCGTCGGTTGCCGATGGTTACCGAGGTGTACCAGAGCGCATGCGGCAAGTACTTAACAACCTGATTGGCAATGCCGTGAAGTTTACGCACGAAGGCAAAGTAGAAATAGCGGTAAGAAGTGAAGGAGAGCTTGTTTACTTTGATGTTTCAGATACCGGCATTGGGATGACGAAAGCGCAGTTGGACAAGGTATTCGACCCGTTCTCTCAAGCCGATGCGTCGATGAGTAGAAAGTATGGGGGGACCGGGTTAGGTACCACGATTTCAAAACAGCTGGTAGAGCTGATGGGCGGCAATATTTGTGCAACCAGTGAAGAAGGGAAAGGGACGACCTTTACCTTTCGGCTACCGTTAGAAGTTGTTGCGTTAGATGAAACGAGCAAGGCTGACGCGGATGCAAAAATAACGCATATCGAGTCTACACTGAATATTCTGGTAGTGGATGATGTTCAGCAAAATATTGAGTTACTTTCATTACTGCTTAAACGCTCAGGGCACAAGGTAGAGACGGCAACAGACGGTTTGATCGCACTTGAAAAAATGCGCGCACAGTCTTTTGATGTGGTGTTGATGGATTTACAAATGCCTAACCTCGATGGTTTAGAGGCAGCTAAACAACGTCGACTTTATGAAAAAGATCAGGGATTACCTGCAACGCCTATCATCGCACTTACTGCAAGTGTGCTCGTTCAAGATAAGCACGAGGCAGAGCAAGCCGGTATGGAAGGATTTGCTAATAAGCCTGTGGATTTCTCCTTATTAATGGAAGAGATTGTGCGGGTACTTAACCTGGAAACTGAGCAGGTGAAAGTGTCAGAAAACGCGCTGCCAACGCATCATCGCGCATCTACACTCAGTGTTGAAAAACATATTTTAGATATCAATAAGGCCATTGATTTGTGGGGCAACGAAGATACGGTGCTCCAAGAGGTCGATAAATTTACCTCTTCTTGTCGAGATAAAATAGATGCGCTGATGAGCGCTGCAATTAGGGAAGATTACAAAGCGGTAGCAGCTTTAGCACATGGATTGAAAGGCACGTCTGGGAATTTATGTTTAACCACGTTTTTCCGCACCACGCGAGATATAGAGTCTCAAGCGTTGAAGTCACACGTTGATATAGAAAACATTAATGTATTAAGAGGCGCGTTAGATAAAATTGAATTAATGTTGAGCGAGTCGCCCTTGTACGCTGAGGATGCTATAAATGAAAGCATCGACAACGAGCTGTTACTTAGCCATTTAATGTCGCTGCTTGAAAGCGTTGACAAAAATATGGTGGATGAAGAAGAGTTGGCTTTCCTGCGTGAAGTAGGGTGTTCTAGTCATAAAGAACAAATAACGCAAATCATATTAGATATAGACGATTTCGAATTTGAACTCGCGCATGAACGGATTTCGTTAATGATAGAAGAGTTAAAGTAGCCATGGGACAGGGCATGTTAGATATTGATATTGAAAAACCCACTTTATTGCTTGTAGACGACGAGCCTGTCAATCTCCGCGTTTTAAAGCAACTACTCGCCAACGATTATCAGCTTATTTTTGCGAGAAATGGCGAGGAAGCGCTCAAATTAGCGCCAAGCAGACAGCCAAATTTAATTTTACTGGATGTCATGATGCCAGGTTTAACGGGCTTTGAAGTATGCAGACAGTTAAAGCAGCAAGATAATACAAAGCAGATACCTGTTATATTCGTCACCGCGTTAAATGATGAGCAAGATGAAACACAAGGTTTTGACGCTGGCGCAGTAGATTATATTACTAAGCCTATTTCACCCGCTATAGTAAAAGCGCGGGTTAAAACTCACCTAAGCTTGGTCCAAGCCGACGAGTTGCTCGACAGCCGTTTACAAGTTGTACAGCGCCTCGGTAAAGCAGCTGAGTATAAAGATAATGAGACGGGTATGCATGTCATGCGTATGAGTCATTATTCGAAAGAACTGGCGCTGGCTTATGGCCTATCAGAGAAGCAAGCTGAGATTCTGCTTCATGCAGCCCCTATGCATGACATAGGTAAAATAGGCATTGCAGACAGTATCATGCTTAAGCCTGGTAAATTGACCGATGAAGAATTTGCGACCATGAAGCACCACCCTGAGATAGGGGCTGAAATCATTGGTGATTGTGGTGACTCGGTTTTATTAAAAGTCGCTAAATCGGTGTCTTTAACCCACCATGAAAAATGGGATGGTACCGGTTATCCCAACGGGCTAGCAGGCGAGGATATTCCTATTGAAGGCCGAATTTGCGCTCTTGCTGATGTGTTTGATGCCCTAACCAGTAAGCGTCCTTACAAAGACGCTTGGAGTATCGAAAAAACTATCGACTTTTTAGAGAGTCAACGAGGCAAGCATTTTGAGCCTCGTTTAGTTGATTTAATGATCGAAATAATGCCGAAAATTCTCGACATTAAAGCCACCTTCAAAGACGAAGACTAAGTATTGGCTGTTGCTTAATGCGCCGCCTATACGTATAATGGACACATTAAGTGATGAGCGCGGGCTCCCTCAGAGTTCAGAAATGAGTGTTCAGGAAAGTAACGCCCTCATCCATAGCAAGCTATCACCTAACGGTGGTTTTACCCATAAGTTTGCAACTGCCCTTGTTGGCAGGTATGGGTTCAGAATTTTAATAAAAGCCCCGCTAGTCCGGGGCTTTTTGTTGTATTAAAACCTGGAGTCAGCCTCGCTGAGCCGGGTGATGACAGGTGGGCTTTAGGCCCTTTTTTCGTTTTTGGAGGTTTGCATTGGCAAAACTTGAAGAGAAACTAACCGAAATGCTAGAACCAGGTGTTGAAGCACTTGGATTTGAGTTGGTTGGCATCGAGTTTGTACGAGCGGGGAAACATTCGATTCTTCGCGTTTTTATTGATCATGAAAACGGGATTACCGTAGATGATTGTGCAGATGTAAGTCATCAGGTTAGCGCAATTTTGGACGTTGAAGATCCAATTAGCACTGAATATAACTTGGAAGTGTCATCACCGGGTATGGACAGACCGCTTTTCAAAGAAAAGCATTACATCGAGTCTGTGGGTGAAGTGGTTCAGGTTCGTTTGTCTATGCCGATGGACGACAGACGCAATTTTAAAGGCAAAGTACTTGCGTGCGAAAACGGCATGGTAAGTATTGAAGTGGATGGCCAGCAGTTCCAGTTAGCTGTGGCGAATATCGAAAAAGGTAACGTTGTTCCCACGTTCGATTAACGGAACAGCTCTGCTTTCATCGACGAAAGCAAAAGTGAGGCGAAAATGAATAAAGAAATTTTGTTAGTGGCGGAAGCCGTTTCAAATGAAAAACAAGTGCCTAGAGAAAAGATTTTTGAAGCGCTAGAGTTTGCTATTGCTAGCGCAACAAAAAAGAAAAACGAAGGCGAAATTGAAGTTCGTGTAAGCATCGACAGAACGTCTGGTGACTTTGATACATTCCGTCGCTGGTTGGTTATCCCTGATGATCAAGAACAGGAAAACCCATTTGCTGAAATTACGATTTCTGCGGCGCAAATCGACGAACCAGAGATACAACTTGGCGATTATGTGGAAGAACAGATTGAATCTATCAAATTCGACCGCATAACTACGCAAACAGCTAAGCAAGTTATCGTACAGAAAGTACGTGAAGCTGAGCGTCAGCAGATGATTGCTGAGTACGAAGATAAAGTGGGTGAGTTGGTAACAGGCACGGTTAAGAAAGTTAACCGCGATAACATCATCATCGATTTGGGTAACAACGCTGAAGGTGTTATCTACCGCGATGACATGCTTCCTCGTGAAACTTTCCGTCCTGGTGACCGTGTACGTGGTCTTCTTTACGTAATTCGTCCAGAAGCGCGTGGCGCACAATTATTTATCAGCCGTACGCATCCAGACATGCTAGTTGAACTATTCCGCTTAGAAGTGCCAGAAATTGCGGAAGAAACACTAGAAATTAAATCTGCTGCTCGCGACCCGGGCTCTCGTGCGAAGATTGCTGTTAAAACCAACGATAAGCGTTTAGACCCTGTGGGTGCGTGTGTTGGTATGCGTGGCTCACGTGTACAAGCCGTGTCGGGTGAACTGGGCGGCGAACGTGTTGATATCGTGCTTTGGGATGAAAACCCAGCGCAATTCGTTATCAATGCAATGGCACCTGCTGAAGTAGCATCAATTGTTGTTGACGAAGATAGCAATAACATGGATGTAGCAGTTGAAGCCGATAATCTAGCGCAAGCGATTGGCCGTAGCGGTCAAAACGTTCGCTTAGCAAGCCAGCTAACAGGCTGGGAACTTAACGTGATGACGGTTGAAGATCTCAACAAGAAGCACGAAGAAGAAAACGCGAAGGTACTTAATCTATTTACTGCTGGTTTGGATATTGACGAAGAATTTGCGTCTGTCCTAGTAGATGAAGGCTTTACGACACTAGAAGAAGTGGCATACGTGCCGGCAAGTGAACTTCTAGCGGTTGAAGGGTTAGATGAAGATATGGTTGAAGAGTTGCGCAATAGAGCGCGCGCTTTCTTAACCACGCGTGCACTAGCGAACGAAGAGTCGCTTGAAGGTGCAGAACCTACCGAAGCCTTATTAAATCTTGAGGGTATGAGTAAACACGTGGCTTATGTGTTGGCCAGCCGCGGTGTTACCGACCTAGAGGAATTAGCAGAACAAGGTACCGATGATATCAGTGATATCGATGAACTAGACGAAGAGAAAGCCGGTGCGTTAATCATGGCGGCTCGTAATATCGTATGGTTCAGTGAAGAAGAGTAAGGTCAACAGGGGGAAAAATACGTAATGGCAGATGTATCTATTGAAAAGCTCGCCAGCGACATTGGTACGACCGTTGACCGATTGGTTGGCCAGTTTAAAGACGCGGGTATCTCTAAGAGTGCCGGCGAACAGGTAAACGAAGACGAGAAACAGAAACTATTGGATCATTTAAGTAAGCAACACGGCAGCGCAGCTGAACCAACGCGCATGACACTGAAACGTAAGACGACAAGCACGCTAAGTGTAGGTAAGTCTAAAGAAGTGAAAGTAGAAGTTCGCAAGAAGCGCACTTACGTTAAGCGTAGCGACATTGAAGAGCAGCAGCGTCAAGCGGAAGAAGAGGCGAAGCGTCTTGAAGAAGAAGCACGTCTGAAGCGCGAAGCGGAAGAGAAAGCGGCGGCAGAAGCGAAAAAAGCCGCCGAAGAAAAAGCACGCAAAGCACAAGAAGCGAAAAAAGCCGCTGAAGAAGAGCGTGTTCGTCGCGCAGAACAAGCGAAGAAAGAAGCTGAAGCACGTAAAAAAGACGAGCCAGAGCTAACTGAAGCTGAAAAAGCGGAAGCGGAAGCTGCGCGTCAGGAAGAAGAGCGTTTACGCAAAGCGCAAGAAGAAGAAGCGCAGAAGAAGCTTGAAGAAGACGCGAAGAAAGCGGCTGATGAAGCGCGTAAACTCGCTGAAGAAAACGAACGTCGCTGGAAAGAAGAAGAAGAGCGTCGTAAGAAAGCAGAAGCTGAAGAAGTTCACTTGCACTCTAACCGTTATGCTCAAGAAGCAGAAGACGAAGAAGACATGCAGGTAGAGCGTTCATCGCGCCGTCGTCGTAAGTCTAAGAAAAACGCAGGTGAGCATCTTAAGCAGGGCTTTAATAAGCCAGCGGCACCTGTTGAGCGCGTAGTAAAACTAGGCGCAACCATCACGGTAGGCGAACTTGCTAGTAAACTAGCGATTAAGTCTAATGAAGTTATCAAGACCATGATGAAGATGGGCGAGATGGCGACCATTAACCAAGTACTAGACCAAGATACAGCGGTACTGGTTATCGAAGAGATGGGTCACAAATACGAACTTGTTAACGATAATGCACTAGAAGATGAGTTGTTAGCAGATGGTACAGACGGTGAGAAAACCAGCCGTGCACCTGTTGTTACTATCATGGGTCACGTTGACCATGGTAAAACATCGTTACTTGACTACATTCGTCGTGCGAAGGTTGCAGATGGTGAAGCGGGTGGTATTACTCAGCACATCGGTGCATATAAAGTACAAACAGATAACGGTGAAATCACGTTCCTAGATACACCTGGACACGCCGCGTTTACGGCAATGCGTGCACGTGGTGCTACGGCAACCGATATCGTTATCCTTGTTGTTGCTGCAGATGACGGCGTAATGCCGCAAACGAAAGAAGCGGTACAGCACGCCCGTGCGGCTGGCGTACCACTGATTGTTGCAGTGAACAAAATGGATAAGGAAACAGCTGATCCAGACCGCGTTAAAACTGAGCTTTCTCAACTTGAAGTTATCTCAGAAGAGTGGGGTGGCGAACACCAGTTCTGTAACGTATCTGCTAAAACAGGTATGGGCGTAGACGAGCTTCTAGAAGCTATCGTACTACAATCTGAACTGCTTGACCTTCAAGCAGTAGCGGAAGGTCCAGGTCGTGGTATCGTTATTGAGTCTCGCCTTGATAAAGGTCGTGGGCCAGTGGCTTCAGTACTTGTTCAGGAAGGCCAGCTACGCGCGGGTGACATCCTACTATGTGGTGAAGAATACGGCCGCGTTCGTGCTATGCGCGACGAAAACGGTAAAGACATGAAGCTTGCCGGTCCATCTACACCAGTTGAAGTACTTGGTCTTTCAGGTGTACCGGTAGCGGGTGAAGACGCCGCTGTTGTTAAAGACGAGCGTAAAGCGCGTGAAGTAGCCGCTAAGCGTCACCAGAAGAAACGTGAACTTAAACTAGCACGTCAGCAAAAAGCGAAACTTGAAAACATGTTTGCGAACATGGAATCAGGTGATGTTAGCGAACTTAACATCGTACTTAAAGCCGACGTCCAGGGTTCTGTAGAAGCGATTTCTGAATCACTTATCAAGCTTTCTACTTCTGAAGTGAAAGTAAATATTGTAGGTAGCGGTGTAGGTGGTATCACTGAAACTGACGCAACCCTAGCGGCTGCATCAGGTGCTATCGTACTAGGCTTTAACGTTCGTGCCGATGCAACTGCCCGTCGCGTACTAGAAGCGGAAGAAATTGATTTACGTTACTACAGCGTTATCTACAACCTAATTGATGAAGTGAAAGCGGCCATGAGTGGTATGCTTGCACCAGAATTCAAGCAGGAAATCATTGGTCTTGCAGAAGTACGTGATGTATTTAAGTCACCGAAACTGGGTGCAATTGCCGGCTGTATGGTTACCGAAGGTAATGTTAAGCGCAGCAATCCAATCCGTGTACTACGTGACAACGTAGTAATTTACGAAGGTGAATTAGAATCACTACGTCGCTTTAAAGATGACGTACAAGACGTTCGTAACGGCATGGAATGTGGTATCGGCGTTAAGAACTACAACGACGTAAAAGTAGGCGACCAAATCGAGGTCTTCGAAATCGTTGAAGTTAAACGCGAAATTTAATTGCCTTAGTTAATTCGGCATGTGAAAAAGGGGCCGAGTGCTCCCGTTTTTGTCTGTACCTAAAGCGTCAGACCCAAAAGCGTGCTTCAAGGTTAAATAAGGAAAGGAGAATACAATGGCTCGTGAGTTTTCACGTACCGACAGAGTTGCTCAGCAAGTTCATAAAGAAGTCGCTAGCATCCTGCAAAATGAATACAAGCACCGTGTGGGTGATATGCCTTTGATTACGGTATCTGACGTAGATGTATCGCGCGATCTAGCGCACGCAAAGATTTTTGTAACCATTTACAACAGCACGGAAGAAGAAGGTAAAGTTCAAATAAAACAGCTAGCAGAGTACAAGAAGTTCATTCGCAGTATTCTTGCTAAGCGACTTCGTATGCGTTCAGTCCCTGACCTTCACTTTTTTGAAGATAAATCAATTATTGAAGGTATGCGTATTTCTAATCTTGTGTCTCAGACCATTGCAAAAGATGAGTCAAAGCGCGACCAAGACGATTCACAAGAGCAGGAGTAGATGGCAAGACGTCGTAAAGGCCGTGATATTAACGGCATAGTATTGCTTGATAAACCACTTGGTGGTTCTTCGAATCAGCTTCTTCAAAAAGTGCGTTGGCTTTATAAAGCAGCCAAGGCGGGTCACACAGGAGCGCTTGATCCTCTGGCCAGTGGTATGCTGCCTTTGTGTCTTGGTGAGGCGACTAAGTTTTCTCAGTTTCTGCTCGATGCTGAGAAAACGTATGAAGTTACGGTGCAGCTAGGGGTGCGTACAACCACCTCTGACGCAGACGGTGAAGTTGTTGAGGAAAAGCCCGTCAATGTTAGCGAAGAGCAAGTCCGCGACGCATGCCTTGCTTTTTTAGGTAAAAGCAAACAAATCCCGTCTATGTTTTCTGCACTCAAACATCAAGGTAAGCCGCTGTATTATTATGCCCGACAGGGGATTGAAATAGAGCGAGAGCCCCGTGATATTGAAGTCTTTGAGCTTGACGTGTTGCGCATTGAGCTTCCTAACGTGGATATGCGAATAAAATGCAGCAAAGGCACGTATATACGTTCAATCGTTGATGACTTAGGGCAAAACTTAGGATGCGGTGCCTACGTTACCCGTTTACATCGTACTGAAGTGGCCGATTATCCTACGGATAAAATGGTATCGCTTGAAAAGTTAATTGAAATCCAGGAGTCACTAGACGACGGTGAGTTTAAAGCACTTGATGACTTGCTCATTACTATGGACACCGCAGTAAGTCGTCTGCCGTTTGTGACTATCAACGACGTTGAAAGAAATCGCTTTGATAATGGACAATCGGTTAAAGGAGAGTGTAGCGAGCCACTTAGTGAGGGCACGTCTTATCGTGTTTATCACGGTGTTGATACCAACGGCATCTTCCTTGGCGTAGGGGAAGGGGTACTTGACCCAAAAGATCAGGGTATACCCAAGCAAGAAATATTCGTAAACCCGAAACGTCGCGTTGTTTATAGTTAGTTCTTAGCAATAAGCGATACCTAGCAAATTATACTCATTTAAAGCCTTGCGGTTACCGCAAGGCTTTTTTGTTTGCCCAGCGAAGCTGGCAAAACCGTCAGGTTGAAAGAAACCTGAATCACCCTGACTGAGGGGAAGATAATCCGAATGGCAAGGGCGTTGTTGGCCAACGACAGGGTCCGAAGGAAGCCATAGGAAGTTAGAGGTACACAACGAAAGTGAACCTGATTCGGCAAGGCAGGTGGGTAAGCGTGCAAAATAGCGCGAAGCCCGATACTCAGTCAGACCTGTTTTGTGTTTGAGGGTG
>NZ_CACSIG010000082.1:0-32350 GCF_902705815.1 Alteromonas infernus | reverse complement strand
GAGATAATTATCTCTTAACTGGGTGTGTGAATCTATTGGAGCACGTCACTAAGCACTTTTTTGTGTTGTGTTGATCTACGTCAAAGTAAGAATAACGGAATACCGCTACTATTCCCTTACTCACTGATGGAGTTTATTGTGTCAGGCATTTATAAGTGGTTTAAATTAGTACTAATAGCTGCGCTGCTTTCACAGCACGGCTTTGCTATGACGAACCCAATTAAATGTGATGGTCACGACACATCAGAATCTCATATGTCCTCAAATGATTCCTTATCAAGCGTAGAACATACTACTTTAAATAATCACACACTTCATTCAGAAAAGAACCAGGATGTACAGCACTGCGAAGGAAATGATCAATCGATATGCGCGTGCTGTATAGGTGCTTACTGTGCAACTTCTTTAACCCAATTTTGTATACTTTCAAATATTGAAATTCTGATAAGTGAAAACATTAAGCAAAGCTCATTTTCAGATATAAATATTACCCCTTTAATTGGTATACACTCTCCTCCCTTCCACCCTCCGATTAAGAGCTACACATAAACTCAGTGAGGCTTTTCTCTAAGTTTTCTTTACTAATCAATTGCAATCAAAGAATGTCTTAGACGATCAACTGCTTAATTAATATACATTAAGACACTGTTTGCTATCAGTAAACGAACAGCAAGTATTATCCGCCTCACTTAAAAACGCATTACATCTTAGAACCGAAAGTTTCACGAGTTACATGCCTATTGACCTGCGTCCCACACACAGGTTTAGCCTTTAGGTATAAGTAAAATTTTAGGTTAAAGACATCGGAACAACTATGAAAGTAAGAGAGATCGCAAGCGCCTTGGCTACAACGCCAGATACTGTTCGCTATTACACGCGCTTGCAGTTAATAACGCCGGCAAAATCTGACAATGGTTATAAATTCTATTCAACGAAAGATGCTTCCAGGTTGCGGTTTATATTAAGTGCAAGGCATTTAGGTTTTTCAGTTGAAGATATCAAGCAAATTCTCAGAGAAGCAGATAATGGAAAGACCGCTTGTCCCCTAGTTAGAACCTTAATTGCAAGAAGGCTAGCAGAAACAGAAAGACAATTTAAGGCAATGTTGTTACTCAGGCAAAATATGATGCTGGCAGTAAGGAAATGGGGAGCAATGGGTGACAAAGCCCCATCCTCACACGTGGTCTGTCATTTAATAGAAGAGTTTGAACACACCGTCCTGGAGGAAAACATAAATGACAGAACTTAATGCAGGTGTTTCTTCAGAAAAATTGTTGTCCGTCAAAAAACAAGTCTTCTAAAAATAGGAAAAAAGGAGAGCACTATGAGTGCAGAAGTAACACAGCGACAATTAGTGATAGAAGGCGCCGGATGTGCCAGTTGCGTTGGAAAAATAGAAGCTGCCTTGAAGCAGACGCCGGGAGTGCAGAATGCCGAAATGAACTTTGCAGACAGAACAGTACTTGTATCGGGTACAGCGGATTCTCAATTATTGGTTCAAGCAGTAGAGTCCGTTGGTTACAACGCAAAGCCTTTCGAAGATAAGCCTGACACTGATGTAGTCGATGAAAAAGAAGCAGCGGATAGGACCTATTACAAAAAGCTGATGCGAGATACTTTCATTGCGCTTTCGCTAGGTATCCCTCTAATGACTTATAGCATTGTTGTCGACGAAATGACGGTCGAGACTAATGTCGAGAGGTTGTTGTGGCTAGCAGTTGGCCTACTGACGCTGGGTATAATGTTCTTTTCCGGCCGGCATTTTTACATCGGTGCGTGGAAGAGCTTTAAAAATCATTCTGCCAATATGGATACACTCATTGCACTTGGTACAGGCACAGCATGGTTCTATTCGATGTTGGTAGTGTTGGTACCTGAAGCAGTGCCGTTAATGGCAAGGCACGTTTATTTTGAAGCTACAGCTATGATCATTGGTCTAATTGATCTGGGGCTTGCCTTAGAACTAAAAGCCCGCGGAAAAACCTCAGAAGCAATCAAACGTTTAATTGGATTACAAGCGAAAACAGCCACGGTTATTCGCGACAATAAAGAGGTCCAGGTCGCTATCGAGCAAGTGCTTTTTAACGATGTCATCAAAGTCAGGCCTGGAGAAAAAGTGCCTGTTGATGGTGTGGTTGTTGAAGGCCATACGTCAATCGACGAGTCAATGCTAACCGGGGAACCGATGCCAGTTGAAAAATCACATGACGATGAAGTCGTTGCTGGAACTCTCAACAAGTCAGGAATGTTTCTATTTAAAGCAACTCGAGTAGGTAAAGACACGGCACTGGCGCAAATCATTGCAATGGTTAAACGCGCACAAAATTCAAAGCCGCCTATTGGGCGCTTGGCCGACGTGATATCCGCTTACTTTGTTCCTGTGGTCATGATTATATCTGTGCTCAGTGCGCTAGCATGGCTGAACTTTGGGCCTGAGCCCGCACTGGCATTTGCCATAGTTTCGGCCACCACTGTATTGATCATTGCTTGTCCATGTGCATTGGGCCTAGCCACGCCGATGTCAGTTATGGTGGGGGTTGGAAAGGCTGCTGAAGCCGGCGTGCTAATTCGCAACGGCGAAGCGCTACAAACGGCATCAAAAATCAGTGTGATGATACTGGATAAAACCGGAACGATTACGGAAGGTACACCCAAGGTCACTGACATAATTTTAGCCAATTTCAGTGATGAAAAGACAGTGCTGCAATTGGCAGCTAGTCTGGAAAATGGTTCAGAGCACCCATTAGCAATGGCGATAGTAGAAAGTGCCCACGACCAGGGCATTGAGCTGCTGAAAACCGAAGAGTTTAATGCGATTACCGGTATGGGGGTTGAAGGCCGTTGTGAAGGAAAGGCCTTATTGTTTGGTAACAGCAAGCTTATGGCTTCAAAAGGGGTGGGCATAGGTAATTATTCAGAGAAAGCACAAACACTGGCCAAAGACGCCAAAACTCCCATGTATTTCGCTGTAGATGGACAACTTGCTGCCATCATAGCGGTTGCCGACCCGATAAAACCTGACTCTGTTTCTGCCATCAAGCGTCTTCAGGCTAATGATATCCGGGTCATCATGTTAACGGGGGACAACAAAGAAACTGCTGCTGCAGTGGCAAAGAAAGCGGCAATAAGCGAGTTTTTTGCTGAAGTATTGCCCGAAGATAAGGCCAACAAAGTACATGAATTACAGCAGCAGAGAGAAGTAGTGGGTATGACTGGTGATGGAATTAACGATGCTCCGGCTCTTGCCTTGGCTGATGTTGGCTTTGCCATTGGTACAGGAACGGACGTTGCCATTGAAAGCGCCGATATCACCCTGATGCGCGGCTCGTTGCATGGTCTGGCCGATGCTATAGCGGTTAGTAAAGCCACCTTGCGCAACATTAAGCAAAACTTGTTTGGAGCCTTTATCTACAACGTAGCAGGTATACCTTTTGCGGCGGGCGTGCTCTATCCATTTTTCGGAGTATTGCTAAGCCCAGTTATCGCCGGAGCCGCCATGGCATTTTCTTCGTTAACAGTGGTATCAAATGCGAACCGGCTTCGCCTATTCAAGGCAAAGGACCACTAAGGAGTTTTCTTATGATGATAATTAATATTGTGGGACTTACGGGTATTGCACTGATTATTTGGTGGTTTTGGTTATACAAGCCTGATCAGACAGTTACTGAAAGTAACGAAATACTCATAGAAGTAAAAAAATGGCGTGTACTCACCAGCGTCTATTCAGGTAAACGCAAACCAATCTGTTACGTTGAAGTTTTTGCGCAAAGATGAGTCTCCCTGTTCCGAAGTACTGCTAATTCCTTCATTAGATATCAGTGAGCAGCTAACGCTTAATGAGGTAACACCAATTCACCTCGAAAACGTCCCACAGGGCGAACATACTTTTCACTGCCAGATGCAGATGTATCGCGGTGTTCTTACGGTGGTATAGGAGGAGTCATGAAAAACAGTCACCCCAGATTTTGGTCAACACCTACAGGGTGGGCAGCATTAGCGATGATCGCTGCCGTTACTTATTTTTTAATTTTCGAACATGGTCATCATGTCCTTCAGTTTCTTCCCTATTTGATTTTATTGCTGTGCCCATTCATGCATATATTCATGCACAGTAGCCACGGTAAACACGGACACGCCCACGAACATTCTCGCGACAGTGACAATAAGCAGAAAAGTTTTCAGGAATTGAGTGATAACAACGCGGCTTATCGTGATGGATACATTCAGGGGTTGGAGGAAGGCCGAAAGGAGTCACTTAAAAAGGACAACCAAGATGAATGATACATATGATTATGGCTTATGGTCAATGGTGATACTGAACTCAGCTATTTTTATCTTTTTTGCATTCAGTTTTGTAAAGCCAAAATCTTCCACCGACTGGCGAAGTTTGGGGGTATTTTCTGCGTTTATTGTAGCCCTGTTTACCGAAATGTATGGCTTCCCACTGACTATTTATTTCTTGTCAGGATGGCTTGCTGAAACCTATCCGGAAGTAAACTTTTTTGCGCACGAAAACGGACATCTGTTGCATACTTTCTTTGGTTTTAAAGGCGACGCCCACTGGGACCCATTTCATATCGCCAGTATGGTATTTATTGTTGCAGGATTCTTTATCTTGTCCTCAGCATGGAATGTGCTGCACCACGCTCAGAAGAACCATCACTTAGCTAAGACTGGATGGTATGCGCGGTGTCGCCACCCTCAATATTTAGCCTTCATACTGATCATGTTCGGTTTTTTGTTGCAATGGCCGACCATTCCCACACTGGTCATGTTTCCAGTTTTAGTTGTTGTGTATGTGAAACTGGCAAAGCGTGAAGAAGCTCTGGCTATTGCTGAATTTGGCGATGAGTATGTGAGCTATATCAACACGACACCTGGCTGGATCCCAAACCTCAACTTTAAATTAAAAGGTGAAAGCCATGAAAAAATTCACTAAATCAATCATTTTTTCAACCACATTAGTAATGGCTGCAACATCGCAAGCTCAACAAATGGAAGAGCATGAGCATAAGGGCTCAGACAAGCCAGAGATTCAAACGGGAATGCCTATGCGTGGCCAAGATATGCATATGATGAATGCAAAAATAAAGTCGATGAAGGAAGAAGTTAACGCTATCAAAGAAGAAAAGAATCCCAGCAAGCAGCGTGAAATGATGAAAAAACACATGCAATCCATGATGGGAATGATGCATATAATGCACGAAAAAATGGAAGGGCAACCCATGCAAAACCAAGTTGATATGGCAGAAAGGCATCTTAAGATGATGGAAGTAATGATGTCGAAAATGGATGGAAGCCATTCACCCGAATCTCATAAACATTCAAATTAACACCCGAGGAGAAAGATATGAGTGATTTAGACCACAGAGTCGGTGTCAGAGAAGCAAATTTAGTCGTTCGGAATTTACGGCTCAGCAATGTCTATGAGGCAAATTGCGAGCCCCTAATTGAAGAGATTGACAAGCTCTTTGGCATTGATGAGGTGAGCTACAACATCAAAGAAGGGGCTATTCACCTGGCATATGATGCGACACATATCGATTTAGACGGTATTGAAGCGATCATTCGAAAACACGGCGCAGATCTTCACAATGACTGGTGGACACACACAAAAGAAGGTTATTACCAGTTTGTAGATCAAAATATAAAAGACAATGCGACGCACAAACCGTGGAGTTGCCACCACTTGCCGCAGGGCGCTCACAGGAAGCGTACATAACCTTATTGTGCTCTACGTTCTCACTCAACAACAATGCTGAGCGATGTCGTTACATTATGATGCTGGCTTTAAGGAGGCGTAAGATGAAAATTCGAGAAAATGTATTTGCGTTCGCGTGCGCCGCATCGTTCAGCTTCGAGAGTGTTGTTAGTTGTTAGTTCTTTGTTCATTATTACAATGCCCGACATGATGTCACCCATGGCTGGTAATATAATGTTTTCAGACTGGCAAGGGATGATATGGAACGTGCCTTTATAGGGTGTAGTGATAGGCGGAGCTTTATGGGCTTTGTTCGCAGGTGTACTGGGTTGGCTTATTGCCAGTATTTACAATAGGCAGCTGTAGTAGTGAGGGCTAAATAAATAGTCAGTATTTGTCCTTTTAGCACAGGTACGATATTTGCTGATATCTACTGCCACATAAATTTAAACTAACGGTGAGATATTATGATAACCAATAATTCAGAATTAGCCTTACAGCAAGCCATGCAACTACCCAGTCAAACCAATACAGAGAAGCAGGGTTGTAGCCAGCCACCTGAGTCAAAAGGACAGGAGTTTGCTGAAATAATGAATACACTGAAGCAGCAAAAAAGCGGTTAAAGTGTGCCACGAGTAAAAATAACCGGCACGCTAATGCCGGTTAATTCCTTTCCTATTCATAACAACTGCGCTTACCTTTTAGGCTGCTACTCTGCCTACGCTGAATATTGTCTTACTCCGTCGATGTAGTTCATGAACAGCTTCAATGATTTGCATCAGTTATAATTTTTATCATCATCATCATACGCATGGAGCTTTAGAAACCATTTCTCAGCCGCGAATACGATAAGAAGTCCAGCCACAGAAATCCCAACAATGAAGATATCTGATTTTGCTTTCACCCACATAAAAGATAGAAGAACAATGATATCGAGAATAATTGCACTGACTAGTACCCAAGCTTTAGCTTGCACATCATCTCGTAAATGCTTGAACACTCCCCAGTGGATGAAGATATCCATTACGATATAAAAAACTACACCGATGGAGGCTATGCGGCTCAAATCGAAGAATATGGTAAGAAATATTGCGATGACTAACGTATAAATTAAGGAATGTCTTCTTATATCTCCCGGTAATGAAAAATGACGGTGAGGCACAAGTTGCATTGATGTAAGCATCGATAGCATTCTTGAAACAGCGAAGATGCTGGCAACGACACCGGAAGACGTGGCAATAATCGCGAAAGCTATAGTAAACCAAGCACCATACTGGCCGAATGCGGGTCGAGATGCTTCAGCAAGCGAATAATCTTTTGCCTGTATTATTTCGCCAATTGATAAATTTGCTCCTACTGCAACTGCGACAAAAACATAAAGTACCACACAAATGGATATAGAAATGACTATGGCCCTTCCTACATTTTTTTCTGGTTGTTTGAGCTCGCCTCCGCTGTTTGTGATTGTAGTGAATCCTTTGTATCCCAAAATACCAAGTGCCACGGCTCCGAGAAAACCGGTTGCGCTGGTATCTTGCGGTTGAGCTGAAACGCTCTCAAACGACAAACCGGTTGCCCACAGCCCACCAATTGCCAAAACTGCAAGTCCTGCTATTTTGATAAAAGCCATAATAAATGAGAGGGTCTGTATGAATTGATTACTCAAAATATTAACAATGAATGCCACAATAAGAAGACTCACGCCAAGCGCTGGTATAAGCCACTCAGCGCCCTGAGAGTCAAACAATTGTAGGACATAAGTGCCAAAAGTGCGGGCTACCAAACTTTCATTGATAACCATGGAAAAAAACATTAGCAATGCACAGGCACCAGTCAGCAGACCTCTACCATAGGCTTTTTTCAGAAACATGGCGATACCACCTGCAGAGGGGTATTTCTGTGCCATTTTGATGTAACTGTATGAGCTAAACCCTGCAATTATCGCTGCAACTAAAAACGCAAAAGGAAACCATGTGCCTGCCAGCTCTGCTATTTGCCCGGTTAAAGCAAATATACCAGCACCTATCATTACACCAGTTCCCATCGATACCGCGCCCCAGAGGCTTAACGAATCTTTCCTGTTTGAATGCTCGTGTTCATTCATATTGGTTACTCCTTTATGTCATGTGAGCCTGAGTAACAACAAAAGCAACCTGCAGCAAATATAAGGACACAGGCCCATTACAAAACAAATTCGAAGACGTGTAGAAAGAAATAACTGGCAATGGCATACCAGTTATTTCATTTTTAGCGTAGGGCGTTTAAAACCAAATCCTTGCACCTAACACTACACCAGTTTCACTGGTTGACTTGCCTTCAGCCTTTAATGCATCAGCTGTATTTCCCAAAGCTTTGCTGTAATAAACACCGACATAAGGTGCTACCTCCCTCACTATTTCATGCCGATATCGCAAACCAATACGAATATTACTCAACCCGCTTTGACGGTCATACTTTTCAGAATCGGTGAGGTTGGCAACAACTTCCAGTCGCGGTTGCAGATAGGAAACTTGACTTAGTTGCCAGTCATATTCGGTTTCATTGATGAACTGCATGTCACCGTCTTCGTTAATACGCAGTGAATTTTCCATTTCAAACCAGTAAGGCGCTAGACCTTGATAACTGACCACCGCATAGTTTTCCATATCCGCATCGGATGACAGCTCTCCCTTTGTGCCCACACCAAATTGTATAGACCAAAAAGAAGAAACGAGATAACCGTACAACAGTTCTGCTCGTTCCAGATCAGTAGGCATTCCATCGTTTTGTGTATTTTCGCCTTCGCTTTTAAAAACAAGACGATGGTAATCTCCGCCATACCACGCCTGCATGTCCCAGACCGCTATATTTTGCTGCTCATCAGTGCGAGTATATTCAAGCCGGTCAAATAGAACTTGGCCAAAATATTCATTAGGAATAGGAGATGGCCAGTCATCTCTTGATTGAGCCAAAGCATTGTCAACGCTCAAAGTTAATGTTATTAGGCCTGCTATTAATATCTGTTTCATTTTAATCTCCTATGCGACCTGTACAACACGAAACATACCTGCTTCCATGTGGTATAGCAGGTGACAATGAAACGCCCACTCACCGGGGGCATCTGCGCTGATTTGTAACGAGACCTTCTCTCCAGGCTTGAGGCTGATCGTGTGTTTACGAGGTCTTGGATATTGGCCGTTTTCAAGTTCCATCCACATACCATGTAAATGAATAGGGTGATCCATCATAGTGTCATTAACCAAGATCAGACGTAGTCTCTCGCCATAATTGAAACGTACATATCCGTCTACTTCACTAAACTTTTTGCCATCGAACGACCACATGTACCTTTCCATATTGCCCGTTAAGTGAAGCTCAATTTGACGTTCCGGCTCTCTTTCGTCAGGCCAAGGACTTTCACCGACTAAATCTGTATAAACAAGGACACGATGTGGGCTGTCTTCCAAACCGATCCCAGGTTCATCCAACCTAGAGCTTGGATTTTTAGCAATCATCGCTGCACCAGCGCCGTGCCCGTCTTCGCTGTGGACAATGTCTATGCTTTCTACTGGGAGCTTTTTGGAGGGGGTCATTTCTCCTTCCATTTGGGTGCCATGCATTGTATGGGCGCTATGCTGCCCCATTCCTTTCATTTCACCTTTTGGAGCAGCCATGCCCGAGCTGTCGACCTTGGACTTATCCATATTCATGCCTTTCATACCAGACATGTCCATCCCCATCGCCGCCATGCCACGCTCTGTGATAACTCGCTGTGGGGGAACCTCTGCAGTAAGGCCAATTGACGGGGTTAGGGTGCCACGCGCATATCCACTTCTATCAAAACTTTCCGCAAAAAAGGTAAAAGCTTTTCGCTCTTTTGGCTGAACGATTACGTCATAAGTTTCCGCTACTGCAATTCGAAATTCATCCACATTTACTGGTTTAACAGGCTGACCATCTGCAGCTACAACCGTCATTTCAAGCCCTGGGATGCGAAAGTCGAAATAAGTCATCGCAGAACCATTTATAATCCTCAACCGGATTTTTTCGCCTACTTTAAACAGGGCCTGCCAGTTGTCCTGTGGTGTCCGGCCATTCATTAAGTATGTATATGTACTGCCTGTAACGTCAGCTATATCGCGAGGGCTCATACGCATTGCACCCCACATAGCACGCTCTTCCCATGTATCGGCAAACCCTTTTTTCTTTACGTCTTCTAACGTGTCGAAAATAGTTCGCTTTTGATAATTGTAATAACCTTCCGCTACCTTCAGTTTTCGCATAACTTCATGGGGGTCTGAAAACGTCCAATCGCTTAAAATAATTGTATGTTCCCTATCAGCCCCAATGTCTCCATTTGCAGGGTCGATCACAAGAGGTCCTAAATGGCCCAACTGTTCTTGGAGGCCTGAATGACTGTGGTACCAGTAGGTGCCGTTTTGCTCGACATCGAATGCATATTTAAATGTTTCGCCAGGTTTTATTCCGGCAAAGGAAACTCCCGGAACGCCATCCATATCTGGTGGTAAAATAATCCCGTGCCAGTGTATTGAAGTATCTTGGTTAAGGTGGTTAGTTACATTGAGGTGCGCTCGCTGTCCTTCTTTCAATCTAATCAACGGGCCCGGCATTTGACCGTTGATCGTTATAGGTGAGCCCATATTTGAGCCTATTGGCAATTGCGCTTTTGACACATTGAGATTTTTAATATCACCTGTCAAAACTTGATCTTTAAAATGGCGACCAACAGGTGCTGCCCATAGAGGACTAACGTTGGTTAACGCAGCCGCAGCGCTCGAGGTTAGGGCACCGAGCACAAATCTTCTGCGACCGTTGTCGATAGAATTTTTCATAGTTTTTAGCCTTTGAATTGATACTAACTGGACGAAGGAAGTTCATCCATTTAAAAAGTATTACTAACTAAGTCAGTGCCTTAGGCTATCGGTGGACGAAAAGGTGGAGTGAAAATTTTGAAGGGAACAGCTAGAGCGATAATGTCATACTGCTCAGCAAACGTTGTTTCAAATTGACGAATGGGAACGTAAAAAAGACTTGTAAAGTGGTAGCAATTGGTAGCTATACACATACATCCATCATTGCAGCAACCTGATTTACCCGAATGCGAGAGGGGTGTCCATCAGTGTGAGCGCTTTGATGCTTAGAACTAGGTGAACTGCTACGTTTCTCCTCATGAGCGTCTGCGAATTTGTGAGAAACCTTAGTTAATGAGCTATGTTCATCCATTTTCATTTCACACGCATCAACTGGCACGGTAAACAGTACCAATAAATATCCAATGCATAGTGTGAAAATAATAGATCTCATAACTTTGTATTTGCTCTCAACCTTTACGCGACGTTATTCCCTTAGACAAGATAAGTCTTAAGGACACTTTAATCAATGACATTTGCTTGTAACTAAGATAAACAACTTCCTATGTAGTTAAACAAGCAGTCTTTTCAATCTTAAAAGCTGATAGAGTTACTTTTATTAAGTTTAGTCGATAAGCAACTCTTGTAACTAAAAAGATAACATGAGTAATGCGCCTGCTATCATAAAAATGTTTTCTGATAGTGAAACAAAACCTAACGGCACGTTACTGTCCCCACCGACACAAGCACATTTGAGCTCCCGTTTATCCACATATACTGCTTTAAAGACAGAAATTGCCCCAACGGTTCCTATAAATAGTGAAAATGGCGCAACAGCTATGGCAGGCAGTTGAGCTACCATTCCTATCCCCGCGTAGGCTTCAAGAAATGGGTAGATGTAACCATATCGAAGCCACCTCATTGCCAACAAATCGTAGGTTATGAACGAATTTGTAAAACTATACAAATCCTTCAATTTTTGAACTGCAAGTAGTGTCATTGAGAAAGCAATAAAGAGAACCAGTGTTCTTATAGAGATGAAGTCTTCAGAAACAAAAAACTGGAATGCTAACGATAGCAGAGCTGCCACAGAAAAAATCGCAATAACAGGTGCATAAGTAGTTCCGTTCTGCCCCGCTTCTCCTTTCCCGAAGTATTTACGAAGCTCATCATATCCACCAACTCGCTTTTCTTCGATGAAGGTTTGAGGCGTCGTTTCTACACCATGCTTTTGCTTGAAATCATCGGTGTCATTACGTGAAGTAAGATGATTGTCTTCTACTGAATAGCCTTCTCGCTCTAGTAAGTCTTTTGACCTTAAACCGTAAGGGCAAATGTGCTCTTTAGTAACCATTCTATATAGGATAGCTTTCTTACTCATTTTCCTTTCCTTTATTCAATTTACCTTCAAATTGAGGAATTGGACGCTGTTCGGCCTGTTCCTGAGTTGTTACCTTGCCATTCTTATTTATATCCTCTATCAACCACTCCATCTCCTTTATTTCCTTTCGCTGAGCTTTAATAATGCCGTTTGCTAATTCTCGTACGCGAACGTCTTCAAGGTTAGAACGCTCACTAGTCAAAATAGCTATAGAGTGATGAGGAATCATTGCTTTCGTGTAAGCGGTATCTGAAATGGTACTTTGTGAACGAACAAGATAGATACACAAGGCGAAAGTAAGTGCCGCTATTATAAAAATGGCTGTATTGAGTTTCTTGTTGCTATACATACCTAACATGAAAGCTAACATTATAATCGCCATGCCTGCCCCCATATAGAGTGCCATATAAGTCCTTGTCTCACTGAACCAGACATGCGAGATAGCGTAGGTATTTAAGTACATCATTAAAAACATCGCTACAGTTGAAGTTATTATCATTGCAGCGAACTTAGAGTATTTCATATGTAATCCTTACTTAAGAAACAGTTAATATTTGTAAATCTTTCTAACAAAAGAAAGCTTGAGAGAGGTTACAAACCAATCAATCTTAACTAGTCAAGTTTTGTACCAACAAGGAAATATTATGTTTTTGTCTATATTAATAGTTTTAACTGCACTGTTGATCTGCGTAGGGCTGCATCTTTTTAATATTTCAGTAGTCGCGGACAATATCAGCGAGAGATTGAAGGGAGCTTGGATAAAAACACTGTCGGTAGTCGTTATTGCCATTTCGAGCCAACTTTTACTAGCAGTCATTTTTACTCTGGCGTATGAAATTGGACTTTATTTCGAGCTCGGCGATTTTAAGCAACCTGCCACTTCCATGGATATTTTTTACTTTTCACTAACTACGATTACTACATTGGGTCTTGGAAGTATCGAGCCGGACGGACATCTACGAATGATAGCAGGAGTTGAATCGGCTACAGGGTTTCTACTAATAAGCTGTTCAGCATCGAAAGTGTTCAAGCATATGTAATGTAAAAACTGTAACCTGAGAAGATGTAAACCTCACCCGTCAGGACTAGTTTTTAATGAAACAATGTTTCGCAAATTATTGTCTTTTTAGATACTAAAAAGCGAACAATAGAGCACTCTTTGCTTCTCTCTTAAAGAAGTTTGAGGGTATAGCTTAGCAAACGTTTCAGAACCAAAAGCACGGTTGAAAGCTGACTTTATTATCTCAAAACTGATTTAAATCTGGGCTATGATCTTGGCGCTTTTATTCGAGTCGCTTATGCAGATATATTTGGGATTACTATAGGAGCATACGCACAACTTCGGTAATTCCTTCATCCCTGATAACTCTAGTTTCCAAAAGCAGTTACAGCTTGAGTTCAAACAGATGAACATACGAGCTGCGCTGTGCTATTTACTTCTCTTACGGACATTTTTGCGGGTTTTGAGGTTCTTCCTGCAGACTTTCGAAGATTATGAATCAATACTAGTAATTGAATTTTTTACTGAGTTATGATTTTCGTTTGGTTTTAGAGCGCATTGATTAAATTTACATATCTTCAATAACTATTCTTTATTTTTAAAAGCAACCGAAGAAGCCACCGTTAAACGACAAAAAAGTAACCTTATCTCCTATATGGTGGACTAAATACACCCACGCCTTTTATACTCTTCTACCCATTCCTTGAAGCGTTTTTCATCGCGCTCTGCGGTCTTTGCGCGTCTATGTAAGGTTTTCTTAGACAATGCTTTTGGTTCTTCTTTATCAAAAGTAACTCCAGATAATGCATCTGCAAACATCTCGGGTTTTACATGACTGTAATGCTGCTCGATCATTTCTGTACTGGTTCCACATTGACGCGTAATTACGTCTATGCTGGTTCCGTTGAGAAGCTGCCACGTAATGTAAGTGTGTCGGAGAGAGTACAGCGTTCGAGGTCCTCTGGGTGACTCTTTTAATCCGGAACTTTGAAGAGCTTTCTCAAATGCCTTACCTAATTGCCTTGTGGGCTCGCCACTTGCTAGCAAAAATAGCTTTTGATTGGGTGTGCGCAATGGAAAGCGTTCTCGTAGGTTCGTTAGGGCTCCTATCACATCACGTTTGCAAACTACTTTACGCGGTCCCGTATATTTTGTTGTTTTACCCTTAGAGACATTGATGAAAAATTGAGCTTTTGAACCTTGAGTTTTAATCTCGATATCTTTCCAAGTTAGGTGTTCCATCTCCGTGCCGGGCCTAATTCCGGTATTAACTGCTATTTCACAGTAATCGTATAGTAACTCACGAATTTGACGGGTCTTTTCACTATGAGCGTTTTGCTCACCTTCATATATTTCGTTGAGGATAACATCATACTCTTCTTCAGAAAAAGCCGCACGACGTGTGCCTGTTCCACCTTTCGAAGAAAGAACAGGTACTTGAGCGGCGATCATCCATTTTTGCTCAATAGCTTCTTTAAAAACGAGCTGAAGAGCAGCATTGTGAGTTAATAATGTAGAGGAGGCTGGAGACTTCTTCATTCGTCCCTTACGCCACTCATCAAACTTAGATATTTCTTCTTGGTCAATTGAGGTGATAAACGTACGCGAAAAGTAGGGGATGTGGTAGTTTTCTAACGCTCGAATATAGTCTTTATAGGTGCGTTTACCGCCCCCGTGTTCTAGTTGCTCTTCAAGCTTTTCGATGACGCGGTCAGCTACGTCTTTGAATCGCTTACTTTGGACTAGTGTGTTATTTTCGTGTCTAATTTGGTGGTCTAAGAAGATTCGATGTGCCATGGCGATAGCTTCGTCTTTATCTTTCTTCTTAGTTGATTTACAGAGCCATTTTTTGTGATTGGTTAGTATAAATCGCGCATACCAGCGCTCACTGTTATCTTGTTTAAAGATATACAGCTCGTCGTTTATGTCGTGTCTTTCAGTCTGTTTTGCCATAGCGCCAGTAAAACAGAAAAGAGCTCTCTTTGCAAAGAATTTGCAAAGAAATTAAAAGTTGCATATTTTCAATGCTTTAGAGTGGTGATTTGCATTGAAAATCCGCGTGTCCCTGGTTCGATCCCGGGTCGAGGCACCATCATTCAAGCCCTTGCAGAAATGCGAGGGCTTTTTTGATTCCGGCCAACGAGACCCGAGTTTCCATACAAACCCCGTTTTCCAAAAACTATTCCGATAAAAGCTTTTATCTAGCGCTTTAATCATCCAGTTATGCCAAATGCTGCGTAAGTGCATACGAAAGGGTGCTTAACTTAGCGAGTGGTGCACTTGTTGATTTTTAATCTAAGTAATTTCATGCACTTAATCGTTGAGGTTTGATTTAATGCGTTTTGCGTTTTGCATGGGCTACGACTAGGCTTTAGTTGTGGACTTTCACGATTTAAATTAAGAGGGAGTTTTAATTATAATGCCAAAGTATATTCATAATTTTCTATCATCGAATAAAAGCCATCGAGCACGTTCGAAGCCGCCAAAAGTAGTCAAATTAGGTACTTATGTATCACTCTTCGTTGTTTCATTTATTGTATTTCCTGGTTCCACTTTAGCAAAAACGGTTTGTAGTACTGAAGTGGTAGAAGAAAAAGGCACCCCTACTCTTAGTTCTGGGCTGATTGATGCAATGTATGAAGCAATTAGCACTAACACTTTTGATCTTGACGAACCTTATACTTTGATAAGTAAGAAACATTTCTGTATGGGTGTAGGAGAGTCTAATAAAGGAGCCGAAAGTTCTTTTGAAACTCTTAACAGTGTCCCAAACCCTGACCCAGCACCGAAAGAAGGTGACAAGCAAACAGTCAAGCAGACTAGAGCTGATGGAACCAGGGAGTGGACTTATACTTATGTGAATGGAGTTTGGGTATTGACTGGATACAAATACACACCTTTGCCTGATGCTGATAGTCTGGATCCATAATTGACCAGCCTCATATAAATAGATCCACAAGATAGATGAATTTGAGCATGATAATGCCCCCTAGTGGGGCTTATTGATGAAATCGAAACTGAACAGATAGTTTCCACTATTTAAGCTGCATGTAGCAGAACTGAAAGGCCAATAAACGCCTCCAGTTATTGATAGTGACGGATACACTAGCGCTACGACATCTGTACCAAACTTAAAAACTCTTGACGCGAAGACACATGGAATTGTGCTTTTAGTGGCTTTTTAACGCCCGTCCGAAGTATCTGAACCGTTTTCGTGCCTAAACTATTATCTGCACTAATTGCAGTCTCCTCACAGTCTCCAATAACCCATACTTCATTCGTAGCTGGCTTATATTTTTCAACCATATAGTCCAAAGGCTTACGCCAAAAAGCCAGACGCATTTCTTGACTTAAAAAGGGAGTTAAATCGTTACGCTTATCTGACTCGATGACATTGAATAGAGGTAACAATATGCCTTCACCTACACAATTGTTCGGTGCTAAGCACCTTTCGAAATCAAAAACTTAATAATGGTATGTATGGCTAAATTACTAGGGAGTGGCGTGCGTCATAGGCACACTTGAATGTTTCAATTTCAGAAAGAGCACCTTGCATAGTCGCGCACTTGTCGCATAGTGGAACGAAGCCAAATACTCTGAAAACAAGCCTGATAAGAACTAGTTTGCGCTTTTTAGACGCAGTTAAAGCCATAGAGCGCTTTTTTAATAAAAAACCCATGCATGTTCTTGCCTACTTTTCAAAATGGGTACTACGCTTATCTCATGTGTGCAAAGCCAGTTAATCATAACGTTGTTACCCAGCTTAGCTAACAACGTTATGTTGCTTTTGCGCTAGGCTTTTTGTCTATTGGCGCTCATATAGTGTGCCCAGCGCTTTGCAATTCGTGAACCAAGTAACGTGCTTAATTATGAAAGAGTACTGTTGAGGATAAGTCGCAGTGTCTTTTCAAGGAGAGTTTTTTTGTCATCTAATAACTTACCTTCTATGCAGCAAGGGGCTTTAAAGAGCATATATGTACTTTGTGTAGTAGGCATAGCTGCTTCTTGGGCTTTGTTCTTTTTTGTGTCCGCGCTCACAGCGCTTACGGTACTAACAGGCGTAGTTGTCTTTAGTGCTTTCGTTTATAGCAAAAGTGCGGATGAAGTTGACGAGATCTATCCAAATAACGACTCCCTAGGGCAAAGCGAACAAGCAGGTAGTACTGATATAAAAAAAGCGAGCGAAGAGCTCTCCCATTCATTGAGCACATGTGATACCAACTTATCCTCTATTAAGTCGACGCAAGATGATGCGGTTGAAACCTTGTCACATGCTTTTAGTAGTCTAAAGGGACTGGTAGCACAGCAAACACAATGTATTGATGCGTTATTGAGCGTTGATGCTACGCAAACACAGTCCTATTCCGAACGCATGCGCACCTTTGCGCAAGAAACCGACGGAACCCTAACCCAATTTATCGATTCAACCGAGCAAATGTCCTCATCAACAAAGCACTTGATGGAACAGGTGCAAACTATCCAACAGGCAATGCCTACCGTGATAGATGCGCTAAGCGGTATTGACGATATTGCCGCCCAAACTAACTTATTGGCCCTAAACGCAGCTATTGAAGCGGCGCGAGCCGGTGAAGCAGGCAGAGGCTTTGCGGTTGTAGCAGATGAAGTACGCGCCCTTTCAACCCGTTCTACCCAGTTCAGTGACGTAATTAAAACCCAGGTCGAGAACATTCGTAGTTTGGTAGATAAGCTTACTGACACTGCAGAATTTGTAGCCTCGCAAGATATATCACAGGTTGTTAATGCTAAATCACATATTAGTGATCAACTGGCGGAAATCATCAGAAAAGCAGAAGCAGACCTTGTTACTACGAAACAAATTGAAGATATAGGAGCACAGCTTGATGCGTCGATAAACGCAGCTATCCGAGGTATGCAGTTCGGGGATATTAACGGCCAGCATATCCAATATACCCAAGACATGATCGCGTTCATTTTAGAACAGTTGGCAACGTTAGATGCCAGCAATATTGAGCGTTTCGTCAACGCATTAAATGAGTACCAAAAAGGACTCGCTGCGAAAGGTAAAAATGACCACAACCCAGTGTCTGCAACCTCTATGGACGCTGGAGAAGTTGAATTGTTCTAAGCTAAGAAAGGAACAGGAAGCACGTGAGTAATGACATACTTTGGAGAAGTGAGCAAATGAGCAAACACATTTTAGTCGTCGACGATTCGGTATCAATTCGTCAAATGGTAGAAATGACACTAAAGGGCGCTGGGTATACCGTCACCACAGCCCAAGACGGTCAAGAAGCCTTTGATAAGTGCAAAAGTCAGCAATTTAATTTTGTGTTAACCGATCAAAACATGCCCCGTATGGACGGCCTAACTCTTATTAAAAATTTGCGAGGCCTTGGTGCCTACAGCAGAACGCCTATCGTTATGCTTACGACAGAAGCTGGTGGCGATATGAAAGCGAAGGGCAAAGCTGCCGGTGCAACAGGCTGGATGGTTAAGCCCTTCGACCCTAATAAGCTTCTTGACGTAAGGCGCCGCGTATTGGGTTAGGTCGCCTAACCATTCCTATTATCTGGAAGGATTCAGAATGAGCATCGATATTGAACAGTTCCATAGCGTATTTTTCGACGAGAGCGATGAGCATCTCGACGATATGGAACAGCTATTGATGGGCTTGGATGTTGAATCACCAGATCCTGAAGAACTAAACAGTATATTCCGTGCTGCCCATTCCATTAAGGGTGGTAGCGGTATCTTTGGTTTTGATGCGTTAATGAATTTAACGCACGTGATGGAAAACTTGCTTGATCAAGCGCGTAATAATGAGCTGAGCATTACCGAACAAAAAGTTAAAAATGCTTACTATGAAGGGCAACTTGCAGGAATTGGAAAGTCGCAGGCCGTCATTGAATTTAATATGGACGGCATTATTCAGCATGCCAACGACAACTTTTTAAACACGGTGGGCTATACCCTTGAAGAAATTAAAGGCAAGCATCACAGTATGTTCGTGGACCCTGCTTACCGAGCTAGCCCAGAATACGCGGCGTTCTGGGACGGACTACGCAATGGGACGTATTCTTCGGGGGAATACCGAAGAGTGGGCAAAGACGGCAAAGAAATATTTATTCAAGCCACCTATAACCCAATTTTAGATCACAATGGTAAGCCTTTCCGTGTGGTTAAATTTGCTACTGATATTACCGGCAGAACCCAAGCCGTAGATGAAATTAAGCATGTCATGACAAGACTGACCGAGGGAGACTTAACGGTTAATATCGAGCACGCTCTTGAAGGAGACTTCGCTGTACTTGGTGAAGCTATAAACCAGTTCATTAATGAAATGCGCGGCACCATTACCAGTATCAATGATGCCGTTGAAACAATAAATGTGGCATCTGGTGAAATTGCGACAGGTAACGCTGACTTATCAAGCCGAACTGAGCAGCAGGCTTCAAGCCTCGAAGAAACCGCATCAAGTATGGAAGAGCTAACCGGAACGGTTAAACTCAATGCTGAAAATGCAGAGCAAGCTAACGGTTTAGCTGCGCAAGCTAGCAAAATAGCTTCTCAAGGGGGAGAAGTCATTGGTGAGGTCGTAGATACCAAGACGCAAATTAACGACTCAGCACAAGAAATTTCGGACATCATAGGCGTAATTGACGGCATTGCCTTTCAAACCAATATTTTAGCATTAAATGCGGCAGTGGAAGCAGCCCGAGCGGGTGAACAAGGTCGGGGTTTTGCCGTAGTAGCGTCAGAAGTACGTAATTTAGCGCAACGTTCTGCAGAAGCTGCCAAAGACATTAAAGAGCTTATTTCAGACTCAGTAAGCAAAATTGCAAGCGGCAATCAGTTGGTGGTGAAGTCGGGTGAAACCATGGCTGAGGTGGTCACCTCCATTAAGCGCGTAAACGATATCATGTCTGAAATTGCTGCCGCATCGGCAGAACAGGCTTCTGGAATAGAAGAAGTGAGCAAAGCGGTTATCCAAATGGATGAAATGACGTAGCAAAACGCGGCCTTGGTAGAAGAAGCAGCGGCCGCGGCAGATAGTTTGAAACAGCAATCGGCACAGCTAAACGAGCGAGTATCGGTATTTGAAGTAGGTAAAGGTCTAACTGCTGACCAGCAACATCTCGCCGCATTACCTCAAAGAAATTTTGGCCATCAACGCGTGGCCTCGACCACTCATCACGCCCCGCAGTCAGCTGTACTTAAACCTGCTATGCCTGTTGAGGCCGAGTGGGAGTCGTTTTAATGATGGCAGCGGTAGAGGAACGCAATGGTATACGGGAGTTCGCCTTTGAAAAGGCGGACTTCAAGAATGTTCAGCAAATGCTGTTTAAAAAAGCGGGCATTAATTTGTCGGACGCAAAAGAGGCTATGGTGTACAGCCGATTGGCGCGGCGCATACGGGCACTCAATTTAAAAAGCTTTAGTGAGTACCTTGGTGTAGTGAATCAATCAGAGGCTGAGTTAGAACAGTTTATCAATGCGCTAACCACCAACTTGACGTCGTTTTTTAGAGAGCCCCATCATTTCACCGCCTTGGCTGAGTATTTGCGACAGCATTCGAATGTAACGAACATTTGGTGTGCGGCAAGTTCCACGGGAGAAGAGCCTTACTCGATTGCTATGGTCGTGGCAGAAGCCTTTGGTAGCTTTAAAACGCCCGTGAAAATCATAGCTTCAGACATTGATAGTAAGGTGTTGAGTAAAGCAAAGGCTGGCATTTACCCATTCGCTTCGATTTCTAAAATACCCGCTCACCGGCAGAAGCAGTTTTTTCACAAAGGAAAGGGGGCGAACGAGGGCAAAGTAAAAGTGGTCGATGAACTTCGCAACATGGTGCAGTTTAAAAAGCTCAACCTGACAGATAAAACATGGGATGTAAAAGGGCCCATAGATATTATCTTTTGCCGAAATGTGATGATTTATTTTGACAAGCCGACCCAGCTAAACGTACTGCAAAAAATGGTGGGCATGCTTAAGCCCACTGGACTGTATATGGCGGGGCACTCTGAAAATTTCAATATGTATACTAACCTTGTGAGACCGGTAGGAAAAACTATTTATCGACCGGCTGATTAGGAGTATTCGTGGCGTCTTGCAACTTTGAAGTACCGATAAGCTATTACGACAAACGCTTTGCAACTGACGCTGTAAAGCTGTTGCCAGGGCAGTACTTCGTTACTACCCAAAATAAAATGCTGGTCACTGTGCTGGGCTCCTGTGTGGCGGCATGTTTATTTGACCCGGTTTCAGGCATTGGTGGCATGAACCATTTTATGCTGCCAAGCGTGAATAAAACTGCCGAAGAGTTCGACAAAATGCAGGGGATGGCCGCGAAGTATGGCGTTCACGCCATGGAACTGCTTATTAACGATTTAGTGAAGGCCGGGGCGTCAAAAAAGAGAATTAAGGCAAAAATATTTGGCGGGGGGAAGGTGGTTCCCTCGTTCGTTCAAAACGATGTGGGAAGGTTTAACGCCGAATTTGTTACCCAATTTTTAAACACAGAGCGCATTCCCATACTCGCGAGTGACTTGTGCGATACCTATGCACGAAAAATCTATTTTTTCCCTAATGACGGTAACGTACTCATGAAGCGTATTCATGAACTTAATAATGCGACCATTATTGAGCGCGAAAGCCAGCATCGTTGGGAGCTGTCTGCTCGGGCACCAAACGGTAGTGTTGATTTATTTGAGGACTGAAAATGACAATTAAAGTACTGGTAGTCGATGACTCTGCGTTGATAAGACAAATTCTCAGCGAAATTATAAAAAGCGAACCAGACATGACATTGGTGGGTGCAGCGCCCGATGCGTTTGTAGCGAAAAAACTCGTATTAGAGAAATCACCTGATGTAATAACGCTCGATATCGAAATGCCAAAAGTAGATGGTTTACGGTTCCTTGAAGTACTAATGAATGCAAAACCGACCCCGGTTGTGATGATTTCCACGCTCACCGAAAAGGGCGCTGACGCCACACTTCGTTCATTGGAACTTGGGGCTATCGACTTTGTTGCGAAACCCAAAATTGGCGTGGCGCAGGGCATGGCTGATTATCACCAACTTATAGTTGGAAAAATACGTACTGCCGCCCGCTCTAAAGTAAAGAAAGCGACGCCTGCTAAGGCATCAGCGGTAAGCAAAGTGAACTACACTGGCACAGAAAAACTTATTGCGATAGGCGCATCTACCGGTGGCACTGAAGCCATTAAGGAAGTGCTGCGAACATTTCCTGCAAATGCACCGGCGACGGTTATCACTCAACACATGCCCGCTGGGTTTACATCGACCTACGCAAGGCGTTTAGACTCGGTATGTCAAATGCAGGTCAAAGAGGCAAAAGGCGGGGAACGCTTGCTGCCTGGACAAGCTTACCTAGCGCCAGGTGATAAGCATATGGAGATAGAAAGGAGCGGGGCTGACTATCGAATTAGGTTAACTGATGGGCCCCGGGTTTCAGGCCATAAGCCCTCTGTTGACGTACTGTTCAATTCAACTTGTAGGAGCGCAGGTAGTAACGCGATTGGTGTGCTATTGACTGGCATGGGCAGTGACGGTGCAACGGGCTTGCTTGAATTATCAAATGCGGGCTGTGAAACCTTTTGCCAAGATGAAGCGAGCTGCATTGTATTTGGCATGCCAAAAGTAGCCACCGAGAAGGGCGCGGCCAAGCAAGTGATAAGCTTAGACAGGATGGGTGAAACAGTGATGGAAACAGTAGAAAAACTGTCAGCGGGTAGTCGTTTGTAGGTGTAGTAAGTAAATACTAACAAAAAAGAAATGCCCGTCCTAAAATCGCTAAGTGGATTGGGATAAGCCCACTTGTTTCGAAAAACCTAAGGTGTTTTAATATCAACGCGTTACAGTTAGTAATGCTGCTACAGAATGCTGTTACTGTGGCCGATACTATGGATAGGCTAATTGTTAATTACGCAAAATATAAAAATCGATACGTAAGTGGAATGGTAAGATTAAGTAAAGTCGTCATAATAATATAAAAGACAATGGCTTACAGGTAGTGGTTTCAGTAAAGTAAGCAGTGATTTATTACTGCGTATATTTTGAAGTACCTAACAAGAATAAAAGGCCTGCTATATTCCTTACAGATTTAAAGCAAGTATATGCTCATTTTTACGGTATGACACTAACCTGGGATTATAACGAGTAGTTGGGGACTCTTATGAAACAGCAAACGCTAGTAGCGCTATCGGCCTTAATGTTTTCTTCTTCTGTTTTTGCGAATGGCGGATTTGAACCAAATAAAAAAGAATGTGTTAATGTCGGCAAAGAAATAACGCGTGTTAGCAGTGAAATGGATACTGCCAAGTCAGGGATCCAGAAGTCGTGGCTGAAACGTCAGCTAGGCGCATTAAAAACAAAGCGCACTTCTTGTAGCATGAAAGGTTTTGAAGCAAATAAGCCAGAACTGGCTAAACTCTAATTGCCTAAATGCTTGCTGAAAGCGACATAGCGAATTAGCGCTAATACGAATAGAAAAGTCTTACCTAGGTAAGACTTTTTTGTTTGTGCTGCAATAACACGGGAAACCCGTGCAGAATAAAACATTAACGAGTTACTAAACTAACCAGCTCATTCAATGATGCAATACTGTGATCGGGAGTTAAACCGAGCGGGTACATCATTTTCCCTGGCCGTTCTACAAACGTAGTTCGCATTCCCGTTGCTTTAGCCCCGCTTACGTCCCATCCGTGCGCGGCAACCATCATCGCCTCTTCATTTTTCACATTGGCTTGTTGGCAAGCCCAGTGATACACCGCGGGGTGAGGCTTGTAGGTTCGTACGCGCTCTACACTCAACACGTGGGAAAAGTAGTGTTTAATATTGGCATATTCTAGTTGAGCATTTAAGCCAGTTTCAGATGAATTAGATAGCGCTACCAAAGCAATACCGGCACTGTGGAGAGCTTTGAGCGTAGGGATGACATCATCATGCGCAGGCAGCTTCGTAATGTATTGCTTAATGGTGTCTTTTGCCGTTTTTTCATCTAGCGCAATGTTTTTACTGTGGGCCACCATCGTAAGTGCTGCACCGCCCACATCAATGAAGTCGTGAAACTGTGAAGACATGGTGTCGACTAAACTATGGTGAAGCAAGTTAGCAAACCACAGGTCTACCAGCGTTTCATCACCCTCTAAAACCGTTGCGAGCCCCGTTTTAATGGCCTGCATATCCAATAGTGTTTCGTTGATATCGAAGAATATTACCCGTGGCGTCACGATACACCTTCCTTTTGCTATTGGTGACAAACGTAGCGCTTTGCCTAAACGCACTTGTAGCTTATACCAATGTAAAACAGAAATGGTTTTGCGAAAGCGTTATACGACCAAAGTCGCCTCTGTTGCTTTGAAATTCAATGTAGAAAGGAGCAGACGGATAACATAAGAAAATAAAAAGCCGGCATAAAAAGAGTGATACCAGCTTAGTATTTTATAAGCTTACAGTATATTTATAGATCGTCGGCATTATTATTTATATCAAGGGACATGGCGATATCATCCAGTATATCGTTAAGGCCCGTTATCTTTTCATTAGCGATAAATACGCTCATGTGTGATTCAACCTCAATACTGTCGGTTGTCGTTTCACTTTCAAACGTACTATCAAGTGCGCTTTGCACTCTATCGAAGAACTGGCGCGCACTTCTTTCCTCGATATTGTGTAGGCACAAAATAAATTGCTCGGTACCAAAACGGCCAAGAATGTCATTGCCGCGCGTCGCATTTTGAAGGGTCTGGGCTATTTTTCTTAACACCAAATCGCCTTTGGTTGAGCCCAGTTTACGGGTAATGTCACGCAGGTTACTCACATCGAAAATGGCGATGGCAATGGCTCTACCTAGTTTTGGCGCATCAAGTTTATTGATACGGGAAATAGCAGAGTCGGCGTTAAGTAGCTGAGTTACCGGGTCGATAGCTTTACGCGCTTGGTGTTTTCTGTGCAAGACATAGCCCGCTATACCACTTATCAGTATGAAAACAATAATAGCGGTATACAGTGTATTTTTACGTCGCTGCTCAGCTTGCTCAATGGCAGACTCTAAATCATAAATGCGAGTATAAAGGTTGGCTGCACCGATAATTAAGGAAGAGTCTTGCGCCAGTTCCCTGCGCTTTGTGACTTCTTTTGAATAAATGTTGTGCGCCGCTTTAGCGCGCTCCAAATCCCCTAACGCAATGTACATATCTACATTAAAACTTAAATAGTCTAAATTGGTTTCAAATACCTTAGGTATTACATTGGCGTTCATTGCCTTGATTTCTGATAGGTACTCTCTTATGCAAGGCAGGTCACTATTTTGTAAGCAAATTTCGGTTTTATGCCAGCTAACCAGCATCTCACCTAGCGAACTGGATATATTCGCAGTTGCCTCTTCTAAATCGGGCAGGGTGTAAGCCAAGCTAGTATAGTCTTGGGTTTTTCTATAATAAATTGACAGCGCGTACTGATACAAAAAGTTGCTAAGCGTGGTATCTATTTCAGTATTTAATGCACCTAGTTCTAATATGCTTTGGTACGCTCGGTCGAACTGACCACTGCTTAACAGTGACACAATGGCGCTAATAATAATACTTACCCTGTTACTGCCTTCGTACACTTGAAGCCCCATCTCATGGGCTTTTAAATACTGCTCGGCGGCGAGGGCGTGCTGCTCTAAGCTACCGTAAAGTAAACCTATAGAGTTATGAATATGCGCCAGTTCCCCCGGGCTACCGTCATTTGAATAGCGCTTTAACACGCCAAACATTTTGCCCAGCCTAACTTCAGGGGATGAAGAATCGGAACAATAGCTAATAAGCCCTAAAGAGGCACTGGTAAAAATATCGCTGTGACGTTCGGGTGAAGATAAGTCTTGCGCCTGCTTATAGTATTTACAGCGCGCTGGGTTTTCCCTTGCATCATAAGAGAAGCCAATTTGATAAATGGCAGACGCAAATGCATAGGAAGTCTCATCAATGTTGCTCTGCATTATCGCTTTTAGCAGCAGTTTTTTCTGCTTCTTCATATTTGCCGCGGCAAATCAAAAACTGCCCCTTTGCGACAGTCAGCGCGAAACGCTGCTGGGTAGAAAGAGATTCGCCTAAAAGCGTTTTTTCAAGTTGAGGAAACAAAGACTGGCTAGGACAGTCGTATGAAGGAGTGCGAACTTCCTCTATGAAAGCGTCTATCGTATCACTTGCCTCTGTTGTGAAAGAAGCGAACGCAACGCTTAAAATCAAAATTATTGTACAAGCAATCTTTTGAAACATGAGTATTCGATTTTGTTTTTCCTCAATAATATCGATTTGATTGGGGAAGTACTACAAAAGCCCCATAAAAAAAGCGGCTTTTTTATGGGGGCGGGGGGAGAGGTTTGTTTATGAGTAGCTTAAAGGCAAAATTTAATACGCTGTTAGTGTGCAGAAGGCGCGCCAAAGCTTACCAAAATAGCAACGCCTATTAGGGCAACCCCAGACCAGATAATAGTGGCCCTTGTGGCTTTTTCTCCCAGCACCCACGCAACCCCAAGCGACATTAATGCGCTGGTGGCAATAAGCGTTTGAACAACGGCGGCTTTTGCATAGGCAAAAGCAAACATTTGTAAGTAAATTGCGGCAGTAGTACCCAGTAACGTAGCTAAGACAAACGCGGGCCATACACGATTGCCATTTTCAATAACGGGCATATAGCGGGTTTTCGTAAGCGCAATAAAGGGGACGACAAAAAACATACCACCCACTAAGCGTAAAAACGCGGCACTGGCAGCGTCAATTTCACCCGCGCTTAAAATGTCGCGGCTAACTACCGCCCCTATAGCCTGACATAGCGCAGCCCCCACGCCATATAAATAACCACTGGTAGCAAATACGTGGGTAGTACTGCGCTTGCGTGCTTTAATTACCATGTCGACAGAAAACAAAACAACGGCTACGCCGACCCACTGTTGCCAGGTGATCCATTCGCCAATAAAAGCCATAGCGAAAAGGGCCGTGAAAAGCGGCGCAAGGGTTTCGGCAACCAGCACAGCTTGGCTATCGCCAATGCTTTGCAGAGCTTTAAAAAAGCAGGTGTCGCCAATGCCTATACCAATTAGCCCGCTTACAAGCAGCCATAAAACAGTGCTAGTGGTAAGCCCTGTAGGCTGAACCACTAGCAGTACTACCGCTAAAATGGCGATAGAAATAAGCCCCTTCCAAAAGTTCATGGTAAGCGGTGAAAATGCGTTGCCCGTACCTCTGAAAAGACGGGCAGCAATCGCCCAACAAAGCGCTGTACCTAGCGCAGCAAAAACACCCATAAATTACCTGTTAAAAATATGATTAATTCAGAAAGGGCAAAATCTAGTTTGCCAAAAAGAGCGGCTATGCTAATGCAAGGTGTGGCTAGGGTAAACTTAAATAAACGAGTCGGCTTTTTGTTAAAACTTCAACGCCTTAAGTAAACGTAATCCAATGTAAAGCTTAATCGTGGCATCATAAAAATCAAACATAGAGTACATAGAGCAAAGGTGTAGTAGGCACCTGCCGCTTAACCCAAGCAATAATACGGCTAACGAAGTAAAAGGAATAAAAGGGCGTGAATATTAAGCAAATAGATTTAACCGGTGTCAAAGGCGTAATATTTGATTTAGATGGCACCTTAGTAGAGTCGAGCCTTAACTTTACGAAAATGCGCGACGATGTGGGCTGCCCACATGACCAAGACATTCTTACGTTTGTCGACGCCCTTTCTTGCGTTAGAACGAAAGCTAATGCACACAATGCTATTTTACGGCACGAGTTAGAAGACGCTCAAAATGCGAAATGGCTAGAGATAGGCAAAGCCATGGTAGAAAAAGTGCAAGCTCATAATTTACCCATGGCGATAGTTACCCGGAACTGCCGCCAAGCAACCGCTATTAAAGTCGCCAATAACGGCATTCCCATCGACTACGTGCTTACCCGCGAAGATGCCCCAGCCAAACCCGATCCAACAGCCTTATTAATGGTGGCGAACACATGGCAGCTTCAACCTGAAGACTGCCTGTATGTAGGCGATTTTATTTATGACCAGCAAGCCGCCGAGAATGCTGGGATGAAGTGGTTGTTGGTTTAGAGGTTACCGATCTACATCTGGTTTCTTTGGCTTTATCGGCCCTATTGGCAAAATTAAGTAAAAGTCTTCTTTCAATAGCGGGGAGCTAGTTCCAGCGTATACTTTAGTATAGTCTTGCTGTCCAAGTTCTTGCATGTTTGTTTTTTGTTCGATATTCATATCTCTTCCTCTTTATTTTTTTAATTTTCCTGCTCATGTGAGCACTTTAAAGGTAATCGTTATACAGGGATGTAAGATATGACTACTGAGACAGTTCATCGATATCAATGGAAAACTCATTCTTGTGTCCTAATTTTCCTTGTTTGTTTATTCGTTATTCCAAAAACGAGCCAAGCGATTGGTGTAAATTTAGAGGGCAGGACTTCTTTCGATGGCGTTCCTTCAGGAGTTATTCGTGATTTAGAGGTCTCAGACAAGGTTGTCTATATAGCCGCGGAAAATGGTGTATTTGAAGTTATTGGGAATGAGTCTGAACGGTTAGAGTTCAACACGTCTAACCATGCTACGGGGATCATCTCTGATATCCACTTGAGCGGCGCTAGCCTATGGGTTGTTGAATACGGCGTGGGCGTTTTTAAAGTTAATTTGAGAACCAAAGAAGCTAAGCAACTATTTTCTAATAGAGATTGGACGAGTTCTGTTTGGGCTATGACCATGACCTCTACAAACTTCTATTTCTCTGTCATCGACGATGTTATACAAACGAATAGAAATTCAGGTCATTCAACGAAGCTAAGCACGCAACTGGCATCTTTGAAGTTAAACGGTATCTACTCACTTTTCGCTGTGAACGACAAGGTGCATATAGCATCAAACAAAGGTTATGTTTCAATATCAGAAGCGTCAGCTACTATTGAAGAGTATAAGCTAAGCGACAAACTTCCGCTTTTATCTAGTGCAACTTTCGTCAAGGTGATCGATAAAGAGTTATACATTGGAGGACCAGAGGGGCTGTATATTTTAGGCAGTGAGGCTCGTTTCGTTTCTACTGAGGGGATTAGTGGTACTTACATAAACGACGTAATTAAAACAGAAGACAATAAAATCTGGGTTTCGGACGGTCGGCTATTGATACTGGAAAACGGGAAGCTCGTAGCGCCACCCTTTATGAATCCAATATTAACATCTGAGGCGATTCGTTCGATAACCAAAATAGCGGTTGGTCCTTATGATTCGCTACTTATTGCTTCTTCTCAGCTAGGCCTAATTTCCTTACCCAAAACGAAGTTTTCAACAAACCTCATATCATTTAAAGGGAATGCCTTAAGAGATAATATTCAAAAATCTGCTTTCGACCAAACGGAAACGTTAGTCCGAATTGAAAATGGCCTATTTACGCTAAATGAAAGCAATGGAGAGCTAACTGAAACAGTTTTAGGCAAAGATAAAGCTGCTCATTGTACGTCTCGGCAAGAAGAGATCTTTGCACGGCTTAAAGCGTTAAATCCATCAGAGCTGTGTAGCAGTGATTTCATTCATTCTGTCGACATCGATAAAGACGCCTTCTATTTATACTTCGATGATGGAATTAGCGCAAACTACTACTATGTAGTGGATGAGACTATAAAAGACACCATCAAAGCACCCCGAAAAATCGTGTATAGCTCGCTATTAAGCGGCGGTGAACTAGCGGCATTCGATGAGTTTGACAATATACATTTTCAACTGTCTAAGTTTACTTGGCGGACAATTAACCCCGAAGAGGGTAATTGGTTCGGACTTCAGTGTTTAATTGAATTTGAAGAAACTTATTTAGTATGTACATCTGGGGCTGGCCTAAAAGAAATCAATAAGAAAAGCGGTTCGATCAGCTCGTTAACTATCCAGGGCCTAGATAAATTAAGGTTTATTCGGGGGGCTATGGTTACGAAGAGTGGAAACCTATGGGTGGCCTCTAATATGGGCCTATTTGTAAAGCCCCGAACCAGTGAGTCAGTATTCAAAATTGATATGCAGTTTGGACTGCTTGATACGGATTTTGAATATAAAAGCTTCGAGGAGCTTCGCGAAAAAGTATTAGTGAAGGGCGATAAATACAGCTATTTACTGGATGAAATTCAACTAATTGAAAGTCTTAAAGCACAAACTACTGAAGTGGAACCTATTGTTTTGACTTACGTTAAGTGGATGGATAAAAAAGGGCAGCATGCACTCTACTTACCCGAGAATCTTAACTTTAACTTTGATAGTAGTTTTGAGGAAGTAACTTTCAATTTTGTCGATAGCGATGTCTATAACGAGAGCAGAGGCATCGAGTTCAAACTAGACGATGATGCCTGGGTCTCTCACAATAAAGCGGCTATGAATTTAACTTTAGGTGACATGGACGTTGGTGAACATAAACTTTATATAGTGACCACGCACAATAAAGGAGCCTCAGAAGGACTGACTATTCAATTCGATATAGCTCCGCCTATTTGGGCATCTTATATAGGTATTATTTTTTACCTATCAATATTAATAGTGTTTTTCTTCTTATGGAAAGTCGGCTTAGTAAGTAAGCTTTACGAGAAGTTCAAAACCACCACCCTATATACCCTCCTGACCCGATATGAAATAACCGACGGACACTCAAAGTTCGAAAAAATGCTGCGTAGTAAAGAGCGTTTCATCAACGAGATCACCCACGAACTTCGAACACCCATTCAAGTCATAAACGGCTCGTTAGAAAAAATCTCTGATACAGATATGGGGACGCGCAAAGAGTTAGTCTGTGTTCAAGATAATATGAAGAGGGTTGAGCAACTAATTAACCAAATGAACCACGATGTTCCCTCAGCGTTAAACATTGAGGACTACTACAAGTCATACTCGTTAGAAAAAATCCGTTTTATTGTTTTATCCCTAGAGCCTTTAGCCAAACAAAAGAGGCAAAATTTAGAGGTTCGGATAAAGGGGAAAAAAGAGGTATTGCTCATTAGCGATAGCCTAGAAAAAATCTTGGCTAACTTAGTACAAAACGCTGTTAAATTTACACCTGAACTTGGCACGATAAAAGTGAGTGCAGTACAAGATAGCAAAGTGCTGAAGATAACCGTAAGCGACGATGGTGAAGGGATTGAAGACAACCTGCAGAGTAAAGTATTTGAGAGATTTGCTAGGGGAAATACAGAAATAGAGGGAAATGGTGTTGGGTTAACAATGGTTAAAACCCTAGTCGAGTTGAACCAAGGGGAGGTTACTCTTCAAAGTCAAAAAGGTGTGGGGACGAGAATAACCGTAACGTTGCCTATCGATGATATTGCTTTTTTGAATTCGCACGCTGAAAATTTGTCGCCGACAAATGCTGAGACAAGCAAGAAATCTCTGTTAATTGTTGATGACAGCAGGGAGTTTCGTTCTTATCTCTTCGAACTTTTTTCTCCTAAGTATCGCTGTTTAGTAGCGCGAAATGGTACACAGGCTTTAGACGTTATGCAGCATTACTTAGTGGATGTAGTGATTACCGATCAAATGATGCACGAAATGGATGGACTTAGTTTGACTAAGGCCATTCGCAGTAATGCCAGCTATGCCAATATTCCTATATTAATGCTTACTGCTAAAACCGGAGCAGAACTAGAAAAATCTGCGTTAGAAGAAAAAGTAGATTACTTCTTGGCAAAGCCTGCCTCTAACGAAGAAATTATGCTTCGTGTAGAGCATCTTTTAGCTGTCAGGGAGGCAAAGGAACAAGGGGAAGAGGGGCGCGATCAACCTGTGTTCAAGTTTGGTTGCCTAAAAATTCGAGAGTTTGATAACGAAAAAGATATGGCGTTTTATCTCAACTTTATTGCTGTACTCGAAAAAAACTATCACGATGAGTCTTTCAACAGAGATCAGGCAGCAACGGCGTTACTGATCAGCCCTCGAAGTTTGAACCGTAGAATGTCAGAACTTTTCGATTATAACTTCAGTGAGTTTCTTTCACGTTTTAGGGTAGAAAAGTCTATCCCATTATTGTTAGAAGGAAAGAGTATTCTAGATACCTGCCTAGACGTGGGCTTCGGCACCGCAGCTTATTTTTCGACGTCCTTTAAAAAGGTTATGAGCTTACCACCCAAAAAGTTTGTGGAGCAATACAATAAAACAGTAGCGTAAAGGTAGTATCTGAAAGAACTAAACATACCTACGCCTTTCAGCCTAAAAGCCAATCAATAGAAACGATGCCACATAGCCTGCACCTTGGTACTGCCAAGGCAAGTAGGCTAGGGTGTGTTTTAAGAACGGTGCGCCGTACAAAGTTAGTGCGCCATAGCCAAAGGCACACAGCACTACAAACAAACTAATGCGAATGGTGACGTGCTCCAATAGATTCACACACCCAGTTAAGAGATAATTATCTCAA
>NZ_CACSIG010000081.1:0-1328 GCF_902705815.1 Alteromonas infernus | reverse complement strand
ATAAAAATGTATAAAAAAGGAATAGTGACGTGGTCAACCAAAATTGACCAACCCAGTTAAGCTACTTTTTTCAATTTCTTCATGTCCGCCTCATATTGATTTGGACTCCTGTAATCCAGATACGAATGCAACCGCTCAGGATTATAAAATGTCGTGATGTAACGCAGTATATCTTGCTGTGCTTCATAACGAGTTTGGTATTGTTTCCAGTGTACTAGCTCTTGCTTCAAGCTACCGAAGAAGCTCTCAACCACACTATTATCCCAACAATCACCTTTACGACTCATACTGCCAACAAATTGGTGTCCTTTAAGCAAGCGTCGATAGTCTGCACTAGCGTATTGGCTACCGCGATCTGAATGGGCAACCAATCCCGCTTTTGGATTACGCTGCCATATCGCCATCGTTAACGCGTCACACACCAATTTGGTTTTCATTCTTGACCCCATGCTCCAGCCAACGACTTTTCTCGAGTACAGGTCAATAACAACGGCCAAATATAACCAGCCTTCTTGTGTCCAGATATAGGTAATATCCTGCACATAAGCTAGATTGGGTGAATCAACATCAAACTGTCTGTCCAGCACATTTTCAAATACAGGCAATGTGTGATTACTGTTTGTGGTGACCTTGTATTTCTTCTTGTAACGGACCTGCACACCTGCTTCTTTCATCAGTCGGCGTGTAAGACGTCTACCGATAGGGTAGCCCAAACAATTCAGTGCTTTTTGCATTCGTCGACTGCCATAGCTATGCTCACTGGCTTTGGCAATCTTGCGCATCCATTCCACTATTTCTTTTCGTTTATCATCATCCGTTGTAGGTTGATGCTGGGTATTCATATATCGATAAAACCCATTGCGCTTAACGCCTAATAACCGGCACAACCGGTCAACAGGATAGGTATTCTTTCGCTCGGCGATAAACGCGTATTTCACTTCATTTCTTTGGCGAAGAATACCGATGCTTCCTTTAGGATGCGTTTATCCATTTCAAGCTGTTTTACCTGAGCTTTAAGCTTTCTGATTTCTGCCTGCTCTGGCGTCAGTTTGCCGTTCCCTCTGAACGCATGGCCGTCATCATCTTGTTGAAACTCTTTGACCCAGCGACCAATAATTTGCTGACTCACATCCAACATTCTGGCGACTTCAGAGCGCGTGTGACCTTGATCTAGCACCAGGCTCACTGCATCCAGTTTAAATTCTTTCGTATACCGTTTTCTTCCGGCCATTTACTTTCTCCAGCTAAAGTTCAATTATATCCTTAACTGGACTGGTCAACTCAATTAAACCACCTCAATGAACGTCTCTAAATAGCCAATCGTATCA